>CAMLKS010000146.1 GCA_946480675.1 uncultured Bacteroidota bacterium | reverse complement strand
AACTGGATACAGCACCGCAACATCTGCACTTTGTAACAGTAAATACCCATGCAGAATGGGAAACACTGGCACAGCTGATAGCTAAACTGAAAGGGAATGATAAAGTGGTGCTGTGCCTGGAAAGCAGTAACGCACACCGCATGCCATCCATCCGGCGCTTTGTGATAGCACTGATGGAGCAACAAGTGAAATGCCCCCTGATACTGTGCATAGAGAATAAAGACAAAACAGTAGATGAACAACTGATAGACTTTGCGACCGATGCCGGTGGCCTGCTTTTGGATGGCATGGGCGATGGCGTATGGCTGTGGAATAATATGCAGCAGGTGCAGAACATACAGATGACAGGTCGCACCTACCTGGAAGTAAAAAACAATCATCAATTCCTGAATAATACAGGCTTTTCTATACTGCAGGCTACACGTACGCGCATCAGCAAAACGGAGTATATCAGCTGCCCTAGTTGCGGTCGCACTCTTTTCGACCTGCAGGAAACTACAGCGAAAATCCGCAATGCCACCAATCACCTGAAGGGTGTGAAAATTGCTATTATGGGCTGCATTGTAAATGGCCCGGGTGAAATGGCTGATGCTGATTTTGGCTATGTAGGTAGTGGGCCGGGTAAGATAACCTTATACAAAGGCAAGGAAGTAGTAAAGAAAAATGTGCCGAGCGAAATAGCCGTTAGCGAACTGATACAATTACTGAAAGATAACGAAGCCTGGATAGAACCCGCTGTTGCTTAGGCAATAGTAGCATTCTTTTCTGCATCTTCCTTTTCCAGCTGCTTGCTTTTGGCAGTAAGCACTACCAGCAAGCCTATGCTCATGTAAAAGAGAAAGCCTACTTTATGGGTTTCTATCAATTCTGAAAAGAAGTTGTTGATGAAGCCGGCGCTGAACATCATGACCACACCCAGCGTTACCCATTTATAAAACCGGTCTTTAAAGCGGTGATATGTTCGCTGTGCCTGTGCTATTACTACCGTTACCATGACACCATATAGTATCATCGCCGGCCAACCCTGCTCTACCAGCATATACAGGAAGTAATTGTGCGTAGTAGATTTTTCAAAGTTGCGGCTCACGTATGTTTCAAAAGACGGTACGCCGTATGGTTTATAATAATAGTAGAAGGTATTAGGACCATAACCTTTTACAGGTTCATCCATACTCATACGCGCACCCGCCACCCAGCGATACAGGCGTTCCATAGACGACATGTCCTGCCCCTTGAAGGTAGCAATAACGTGATCTGTAAATTTCTTACGCATAAAGGTGCGCTCGTAATCGGGACGGAAATCCATGAACTTTTTATCCTTCACCATATAGCCTATCAGCAAGGTAAGCGACAGGAAGAATACCGGCATAATGACATTCGCCAGCCTCAGCCTGATAGCTACACCCACTGCTATCGCAAATATCACCGCCAGCATAGCCGCACGTGCATAGGTTACATACAAAGCCGGTATAAAGGCAAGGATCAAGCCCACCAGTGCCAGGCGTAGAAATGGATTTTTATCTTTCGTGAGTGGTAATGCTACCCAAAGCAACGGGTAGAACATGGACATTACGGTAGAATAGTCTACGTGATTGAAGTATATATCCCCAATGGCCAGCTCTATCTTACGGAAGTTGAAACCGATAGCAGCGTGCCTTATCACTACCGCAACAATGGTACCTACCAATGGAAAGAACGTAACCCAAAAACCCTTTATAAAATCTTTCTTCTCTGTAAATATGAATTGGGGCAGCACAAAGAATGAAACCAGGAACCATGTTTTCGCAGCCATGAACTTCAGCGATACTAAAGGCATATGCGAATAACAAACCGCTACTACCATCCATACGTACTGTAATGCTATGATAAGCACCAATGGATTGCTTAGCCACCCTCTCGACATCAATCCAGGCTGGCGCGCTATCAGTATAGCTATCAATAGCAGAAATATCCACATCATGGGTTCATCTGGCACCGATGTAGCAAGCGTATCATTAAAGAACGTCACATCCATAGATATGGGAATACTGAAAATAAATACCCAGAAAGCTGTCTTCCAGTTCACACCCGTCAGCAGCAAAAACAGGAAACCAAACGGCAAAGCAGCATACATGAAATCACCCTTATAGGCAAACAGCGCCAGGGAAATAAAAAGTACTCCCCAGCAAAGGGCTTGTGCCCATTTGCCTGTAAACAACGGTGTCTGTTGCTGTTCTAGCTCCATTTAGCGCTCTATAACTATAATACGGCGGTAATAAGTGGATATCAGCATATATATGCACGCAAAGAAAAAACCTATCAGTGCACAAGACAAGGTAGTAAGTGTAAGGCCCGGCGGCTTAGCTTTTGCCGGTGGCCTTGCAGATGACAGGATGTGCAGCAGCTTCACATCCTTCTCATGTTGTGTGGTCTTATATTCATTCATTCTTGAAATGAACTTGGTACGGTCTATTACCAACTGGTCTTTAATAGATTCTAGGTTTTGTATTTCTTCTATAGCCCTGCCAAAACCGGCACCACCGCCTTTCACATCGCTAACCTGCAGGTTTTCGCGTGCAGGGTTGATGATGCTGTAAATACCATACCTGTCGCGCATATTGGCAAGCGAGTCCGTCAATACATTGATGGAACTATCCATTGTTACAACCTGTGCATTCAGTACAGCTATCATGCGATTGCGCTGATCAATATAATAACCGCGGAATATCTGCTCTATTGTACGCATACTCTCATTTACCACCTCGGCTGCGCGTTGCGGGTCGGTATCTACATAGCTTACATCACAGTTGTTATACTCTGTACGCACCACTTTGTAGTTGTCCTTCACAATGTCCATCAGCTTTTTAGCCTCTTTAGGCTTCGATACATCCAAGCCATAAGCAGCAGCCAGGTTCAGCTTTTCAGCTACGGCACGCTTTACTGTATCCGATTCTACTACGGTCATGATCCTATCCACATCATCGTCACCGGCAAAGTAGTCTACAAAGTTGATACCCCAACTCTGGAACAGATTGTTGCGGTCTGTATACAAAGGGTTGGTCATAAGGAAGCTGCCTTCTGCCTTATATTCCTTTTTGCTGATGAGGTAAAAAGCAGCACCCAATATACCTGCCACTATGGTAACGATGATAATGGTGCGTCGCTTAGCGCGCAGGGTTTGCGCTACGTCTACAATGTCAAAACGAGTTGTACTCATTTCCTGGTATGATTAAAAAGATGGTTTAAACATAGTTATTATTATCCAATGGTGCGGATTAAGCTTATATAACCGTTTCGCCAGCCTGCATTTTCTCTGCGTTTTCTGCAAACTGCAGGGCACTCAACATTTCATCAATTTCACCATTCATAAAACTATCCAGGTTATAAATAGTCATGTTAATGCGGTGGTCGGTAACACGCCCCTGCGGATAATTGTAAGTACGTATTTTAGCACTACGATCGCCGCTGCTCACAAGGCTTTTGCGCCTGCGGGCTATTTCGTCTTCATGTTTACGCACCTGTTCTTCATATAATTTTGTACGCATCATCTGGGTAGCTTTTTCACGGTTTCCAAGCTGGGTACGTTCCGTTTGGCAGGTTATTACCGTACCTGTGGGTACGTGTGTTAATATCACCTTCGTTTCTACTTTGTTCACGTTCTGCCCACCTGCACCACCGCTTCGTGCTGTTTCCATTTTCAGGTCGCTTTCTTTCAGTTCAAAGTCTATCTCTTCAGCTTCCGGCATGATGGCCACTGTAGCTGCCGATGTATGTACACGGCCACTGGCTTCCGTAGCTGGCACACGCTGCACACGGTGCACACCACTTTCAAATTTCAGCGTACCATATACGTCTTCACCTTCAACTTCCAGCTGCACTTCTTTATAACCACCTACGGTACCTTCTGTTTCTGAAAGTACTGCTATTTTCCAGCCCTTCTTTTCACAATAACGCATATACATCCTGTACAGGTCGCCGGCAAAAAGGCTGGCCTCATCACCACCTGTACCTGCGCGCACTTCTATAATGGCATTCTTCTCGTCCTGCGGGTCTTTAGGTATCAGTAGTTGTTTTACTTCGCCTTCCAATGCTTCCAGTTCACCTTCCTGTTTTTCCAGATCTTCCTTTGCCATATCGCGCAGGTCTGCATCACTTTCCGTTGCCAATACTTCTTTGGCAAACTCGATACCATCGATGCAGGCCTTATAGCGTTTATAGGCATCTACTATCTTTTCCAGCTTGCGGTATTCACGGCTTATCTGCGAGAACTTCTTGTTATCGTTCACGATCTCGGGGTTGGTGAGTGCCACACCCATATCATCAAACCGCGCCTTTATCATTTCCAGCTTTTCCAGAACAGAACTCATGTATAACGTATTATTAGCCTCAAAATTATGAGTGTGCGAAGTTAATTAATTTATCTGCTGCTTTCCTGCGTTTGCTTTATTACTCCTAACATTAAAACAAAAGAAGAGGCTATTCGGCCTCTTCTTTAATGTTATATTACGGTACGCTACAGGGTACGCTTCACTTCCACTTCTTCAAAACCTTCAATGATATCGCCTACGCGCACATCGTTATAGTTTTTGATCATTAAACCGCACTCGTAACCTGCGCTCACTTCTTTCACATCGTCTTTAAAGCGCTTCAGTGATGCAAGCTCGCCAGTGTAAACCACTATACCATCGCGAACTACATTCAGTTTAGTATTTCGGCTCATTTTGCCGTCCAGAACGTAACAACCGGCGATAGTACCTACGCCGCCAATTTTGTATATCTCGCGTACTTCAATATTGCTGACTGTTTTCTTCTCGATCTTCGGTTCAAGCAGCCCTTCCATAGCACTTTTGATCTCGTCGATAGCATCGTAGATGATAGAATAGTAACGAATCTCGATATTTTCCTGTTCTGCCAGCCTTGACGTTTGTATAGACGGGCGCACCTGGAAGCCCAGGATGATAGCATCTGATGCAGTTGCCAGCAATACATCGCTTTCGGTTATCTGGCCCACACCTTTGTGTACGATGTTTACCGCTACTTCCGGTGTAGATAGTTTCTGCAGAGAATCGCTCAGTGCTTCTACGGAACCATCAAAGTCGCCCTTGATGATAAGCGCCAGTTCTTTAAAGTTACCCAGCGCCAGGCGACGACCGATTTCATCCAGTGTAATGTGCTTACGGGCACGGATGCCTTGTTCGCGCAATATCTGTGCACGGTGATTGGCTACATTCTTGGCCTCGTTCTCATCTTCAAATACTTTGAATTTCTCGCCGGCCTGTGGTGCACCATTCAGACCCAACACCTGTACAGGTGCCGATGGGCCTGCTTTCTCTACACGCTGGCCACGCTCGTTGAACATTGCTTTGATCTTACCATAATGCTGTCCGCACACAATCATATCACCTTGTTCCAATGTTCCGTTTTGTACCAGTATGGTAGACTGGTAACCACGGCCTTTATCAAGCGATGCTTCGATAACACTACCAGACGCATCCCTATCAGGATTGGCTTTCAGTTCCAGCAGTTCTGCTTCCAGCAATATTTTTTCCAGCAACAGGTCTATATTCAAACCTTTTTTAGCCGATATTTCCTGGCTCTGGTATTTACCACCCCAGTCTTCTACCAGGATGTTCAACTGCGCCAGTTGCTCTTTTATTTTTTCAGGGTTAGCACCCTCTTTATCTATTTTATTGATAGCGAACACCATGGGCAGGTTGGCCGCCTGGGCGTGCGATATGGCCTCTTTTGTTTGAGGCATGATTGCGTCATCCGCTGCCACAACAATAACGGCTACGTCGGCTACTTTGGCACCACGCGCACGCATAGCGGTAAACGCTTCGTGACCCGGCGTATCAAGGAAGGTTATCTTCTTGCCTGTAGGCGTAGTTACCTGGTAGGCACCAATGTGCTGAGTGATACCACCCGCCTCACCGGCTACTACGTTTGCTTCGCGTATATAGTCGAGCAATGATGTTTTACCGTGGTCAACGTGACCCATGATAGTAACAATTGGTGCACGCGACTGCAGTTCATCCGGATCATCTGTTTCTTCTTCCTCAATATCTGCTTCCTGTTCCAGATTGATGAATTCCACATCGTAACCAAACTCACTCGATACCAGCTCTATCACCTCCGCATCCAGGCGTTGGTTGATAGACACCATGATACCCAGGCTCATACACTTGCTGATAACATCAGCAAAGCTTACATCCAGCAGGTTGGCCAGTTCGCTTACAGAGATAAACTCTGTAACCTGTATTACGTTGCCCTGTTCAGATTGCTCTGCAGCTGCACGTTTTTCAGCCATTTCTTCCCGCTTGTTACGGCGGTACTTGGACTTCATGTTTTTGTTC
>CAMLKS010000145.1 GCA_946480675.1 uncultured Bacteroidota bacterium | reverse complement strand
TAACGAGGTGGATTCGGCTACGGGTACGCCCGTTATATCGCTGTATGGCGATACCAAGAAACCCAAACCCCAGCACCTGGCAGGTGTAGATGTGGTAGTGTATGACCTGCAGGATGTAGGGGTTCGTTTCTATACCTATATATCTACCATGCAGTATGCTATGGAAGCATGTGCAGAGAATAATAAGCAATTCATCATACTGGACAGACCCAACCCCAATGGCCACTATATAGATGGCCCGGTATTGAAGCCCGCGTTCAAATCATTTGTGGGCATGCAGTCGGTGCCGATAGTATATGGCATGACGGTGGGCGAATATGCCCGCATGCTGAAAGGTGAAAAATGGGCTAAGGGTACCGAGAAGCTGAACATGCAGGTTATATCCTGCACCGGTTACGATCATAATACATTATACAGGCTACCCGTAAGGCCATCTCCCAACCTGAAAAATATGGCTGCTGTTTTAAGCTATCCTACGGTTTGCTTTTTTGAAGGCACGGTAGTGAGTGTAGGTAGGGGCACGGCCACGCCATTCCAGATGTGGGGGCATCCGTCCTTCAAAGGCCGCAGCGTATATAGCTTCCGCCCGGTGCCGGTATGGGGACAGAAAACGGACCCGATGTATGCCTTCCAGGATTGTTATGGCGAAATGGTGGCGCTGAATGAGAAAGAGGCCCTGATGATAATGGACCGTAAGATAAGGCTGATATGGCTGCAACGTGCCTATAGCTGGTATGCCGAAAAGGATAAGTTCTTCAACAATTTCTTTGAGAAACTGGCAGGCACGGCAGAACTGAGGAAACAGATAGAACAGAATGTGCCGGAAGATAAGATACGTGCCTCATGGCAACCCGAAATACAACAGTTCAAAAAGATAAGAAAGAAATACCTGTTGTATAAAGATTTTGAAGGCTAAGAAAAGCCTGTTACCCCTTTGAAGCAATATGCAATACCTGTTTGTATCCATATACCGTTTTTTTCATCGCAATAAAACGCTGTTTTGGCTGTTGTTCTTACTGAGTTTCGGTATGTGGGCATTCCTGGCCACACGTATAAAGCTGAAAGAAGATGTGGCCGCTATGCTGCCCGATAGCAAGGCGCTGAAAGCTATGAACGAGGTCATCAGCCATACGCAGGCAGGGGAGCAGGTCATCTTCATGCTGTCATTTAAGGATAGTACGAATACCAACCCGGATAGCCTGATACAAATAGCGAATGACTATCAGCAGGCATTAACAGCCGCCGGCAGTAAATGGATAGATACCGTTATGCTGCAGCCGGGTAGCGGCTATGAAGAAGCACTGCTGGATATTGTGCAGCGTAACTTACCACTATTTCTCACCGAGGCGGATTATAAAAAACTGGACACACTGACGCAGCCTGCGCACATCGACCAGACACTGGCCAATAACCGTAAGATATTGATGTCGCCCGCCAGTGTGGTATTTAAAACCATGGTGGCGCAAGACCCGGTGGGTGTATCGGGCATCGTATGGAATAAGCTGCGCGGCCTGCAGTTCGACCCTAATTATGAAACCTACGAAGGCTACCTTTTCTCCGGCAATCAACGATACCTCACGTTCTTCCTCCGCTCTAAATACAAGGCTTCACAAACAGGTGAGAACGCAAAACTATTTGCTGCGGTAGATGAGCTGAACGAGCGCTTCGCCACGAAGCACCCACAGGTAAAGCTCACCTACTTTGGTGGCCCTGCGGTGGCAGCGGGTAATGCCACACAATTGCGTACCGATACCATTGTTACTTTATCGGTTACGGTGATATTGCTTATAGCGCTTACATTTTACTTCTTCCGTCGCAAGCGTACGCCATTGTTACTACTGGTGCCGGTGTTGTATGGTGCGGCAGTAGGTATCGCTATTGTGTACCTGGTGCAGGGGAGCATTTCGGTTATTGCATTAGGTGCCGGTGCTATTATACTGGGCATCGCTATCGATTTTTCGATTCACTTTTTATCGCACACCCGCCATGCGGCATCTATACAGGAAACCGTTGCTGAGCTATCGCAACCGCTGACCATAGGTAGCTTTACTACCATTGCCGCCTTTCTGTCGTTGCGGTTTGTGCATACCCCCATTTTGCAAGACTTAGGTCTGTTCGCTGCAGCCAGCCTTGCGGGTGCGGCTTTATGCACGCTGGTATTCCTGCCGCATCTGCCTATTGGTATATCAGAGCATCAGCATAAAGAAACCATTTTCGATAAGCTGGGCAAATGGCACCCGGAAAACAATAAATGGCTGGTGCTGGGCATACTGTTGCTTACGCCTGTCATGTATAGCCAGATAGGTAAGGTGTCGTTCGATAGCGACCTGATGCATCTTAACTATCTATCGCCCGAAATGCAGGTGGCGCAAGCCGAGGTGAGCCGTAACAATGCCGTAGCACTCAGCTCTGTATTTGTAATGGCAAACGAAGGCAGTGAAGAAAAGGCTCTGCAACAACTGGAGACTGTAAATGATAAAATAGATGTACTGGTGCAGAAGGGCTGGGTGCGTAGCGTATCCAATCCTACACTGCTGCTGCCATCGGAAGCAGAACAGCAAAGGCGCATTGCCCGTTGGAAAAACTACTGGACGCCCGAAAAGCAAGCACAGGTACAAACTGCTGTAAACATCGCTGCAACTAACAACGGCTATAATGCCGCCGCCTTTACAGGTTTTTATGAGAGCCTTGGTAGCAATTACACTCCTTTAGACAAAGAAACGCAGCAACTTATAAAAGGCATATTTCCCGGCGGCTTTTCATCCGATAGCAATCGTCATTATGCTATTGCAGCACTCAAGGTTTCGCAGGAGCATCGTAAAGAAGTGTTTGATGCTTTATCGGGCACAGAGGGCGTTGTAGTAACCGATAGACAACAAGGAGCTACACAGTTGGTGTCCATACTCAATAAAGATTTTTCCAGCATTGCCATCTATTCCTCCCTCATTGTATTCTTTGCCCTGCTGCTAGGCTATGGCCGGATAGAGCTGGCAACTATAGCGTTTCTGCCCATGGCCATATCGTGGATATGGATATTGGGATTAATGTCGCTATTAGGCCTGCAATTCAATATAGTGAACATCATCATCTCTTCCCTCATCTTCGGCCTCGGCGATGATTATACCATCTTCACGATGGATGGCCTGACAGACCGTTATAAATATGGTAAGAATAAACTGGGCTCGGTGCGCGCAGCCGTTTATATATCTGTACTAACGGTTATTATTGGCCTGGGGGTATTGCTCCTGGCAAAGCACCCTGCATTAAGGTCTATTGCATTTATATCTGTTACAGGTCTGCTGTGTGTGCTGTTCATCTCGCAAACGTTACAGCCTTTCCTGTTCAATTGGTTCATTCAAAACCGCGCCGATAAAAAATTCCTGCCATTTACGCTGCGCAGCTTTGCTATATCGGTATTTGCATTCGCATATTTCTTTAGCGGCTCTATGGTGCTTACCATACTAGGCATTTTTCTCACTAAGCTATGGCCTTTCAATAAAGAAAAAGGAAAGTACTGGTTTCATGCTTGGGTGAGCCGTTATACGTGGAGTATGATGTACATCATGGGTAATACCACCAAGCGCATTTACAACATACCACACGTGAACTTTAAGAAGCCGGCTATATACATTGCCAATCACAGTTCATTCCTCGATATACTGGTAACAACTATGCTCAATCCGCGGTTGGTATTGCTTACCAATAAATGGGTTTGGCGCAGCCCCGTGTTTGGTGCCGTAGTACGCATGGCCGAATATTACCCCGTAGCTGAAGGTGCAGAAGATAGCCTGGAACCTTTGCAGGATTTGGTAAGCCGTGGCTATTCAATCGTTGTATTCCCCGAAGGAACACGCCAGTACGATGATAAAATAAAGCGCTTTCATAAAGGGGCTTTCTATATTGCCGAAAAACTGGGGTTGGATATAGTGCCTATCGTACTCCATGGGGTGCACTATACCATGCAGAAGGGCGACTGGTTGCTGAAAGATGGTACCTGCTCTATTTACATCCACAATCGCATTACGCCTGATGATACTACCTATGGTATAACCTACAGCGAACGGGCCAGGTACATAGGCCGGTGGATGCGTGAAGAACTGGACCGCGTGAAAGAGGTAAATGAAACACCAAAATATTTCCGCGAACAGCTACAGCGCAGCTATACGTATAAAGGCCCGGTGCTGGAATGGTATTGCCGTGTGAAAACAAAGCTGGAAGATTATTATGAGCCTTTCCATAAACTATTGCCGCGCCAGGGTACGTTTTACGATCTTGGTTGTGGTTATGGTTTTATGACCTATATGCTGCACTGGGCTGCCCGTGGACGTAAATTTATTGGGGTAGATTATGATGAAGAAAAGATTGCTACTGCACAAGGCAACTTCCTGCGCGATGATGATATCTCATTTCAACAGGGTGATGTTACCAGGATAGACTTGCTGCCATGTGATGGCATTATCATCAGCGATGTGTTGCATTACCTGTTGCCCGAACAGCAACAGGCATTATTGCTGAATTGTGTGCAGGCGCTCAATGCAAATGGTGTACTTATTATACGCGATGGAGTAGCAGAGATGAAAGGACGCATCAAAGGCACAAAGTTGACGGAGTTGTTCTCCACCCGTTTATTCAAGTTCAATAAAACACAGAACGAATTGCATTATATCAGCCGCAATACTATTGAGGCTTTTGCCGCTACACATGGTATGACTGTGAAAGTGCTTGACAATGCCAGGTTCACTGCCAACCTCATATTCGTATTGCGTAAAGACCTTAATTAATAATCAGCTTGTTGCACATGGTGTATGGTATATACAACCGGTGCTACTATAATGGCTATAACAATAAGTGTGATCATATCACATAGGTCATAAATCTTATGCCACTATGTGTTGTTATAGATAAGGTTGTACAATGTCTTCTATCATCGCTACCAACTCTGCATCCATATACTCATATTCATCGGGTATATCCATAATGATGATATGCTTGTCTGCAATAGCAGCATGGTATTTATCAGCCAGCCTTTGCTTATGCCTTTTCTCCATCACAAATATGATGTCGGCCCATAGCAGCAGTTTCTCATTTACACGATGTACAGCGCTTTCTTCCGTTCCTGCCGACTGCACGGCATGCGTTGCATGATTGCGAAAAATAGCCTCTGCAGTGGCGCTGCGTTTCTTATTGCGGCTGCAAATGAAAAGGATATTCATGGTGTGAGGATTAGATAGAATGTTGCCTGTCGCGGTTTATATACAGGCTGATGAGCCACAGAACAATGCTGAAAACTACCAGTACGCACATATGTAATATAACTCTGTCTATACTGCCATTGCGCAATATCACCTGGTTGATGCCATCCAGCCCCCAATGCAGGGGCGATATCATGGCGATACGCTGCATCGCCTGCGGCAGTATATCCATAGGCACCCATATGCCACCCATAGCCGAAAGGATAACTACCGATATGGCGCCGAAAGGCATGGCCTGGTTAGTGGTTTTAAATACACTGCCTACAAAATATCCGTAAGCGGTTGCCGCCATGGCTATGCATATGGATAGCGGTAGTAATACCCATGCATGCGTGCCCATGTTCAGCGCCGGCAGGTCAAATAAGGGGAGTATCCATAAGCCTATGGCACACATCACAAAAAACTGCACTGTGCATAGTATAGTGTAGAAAAGTATCTTGCCCAGTGCCACATAGGTGTAAGCATACGGTATCAGCTCTACCCGCAATGCGCTGCGCTCTTCGCGTTCGCGGATCATATTGCCGGCTATAGGCACTACAATGAAGAACATACCGAAGATGGCCCATGCCGGTACATTGTGCTGCACCGAGTTGATGGTCTGGTTGTAAATGGCTTTATCATTCAGGGCTTCTTCTTTAATGCCTATGCCCTGGAATATCTTTTTAAAATCATCGCCCTGTGCACTGTCAATGCCTTCCATATTGCCCAGCTTCGACATGCGGCCTACCAGCAGGTTGCTGCAAGAATAGGTAATATACTTATCCAGTGCAAAGCTGATGGACATACGAAATGTAGGCTTGCTGGCCGGGTCGAAGTACATGCGTACATACATGCTGTCGCGTATCTCGCGCTGGGGCAGGGTGCCAATGCCCAGTTTTTTAGATATGCTGTTGGCTACAATATTGGCAGCATTTATCACCTCGGCAGTAGCGCCTTTGGGTATAATGATGCCTACGCGGTATGTACCTTTTTGCAGCAGCGATTTCAGTTGTTCGTTTGTAATAGGCTTGCCATCTATGCTGTCTATTACATTAAAGTTCTTACCCTGCCTCAACCCCGCCTTTATTTCCTGCGCCAACCGCCCGTGGTCATTATCG
>CAMLKS010000144.1 GCA_946480675.1 uncultured Bacteroidota bacterium | reverse complement strand
CCACTTCAAAAAAACACAGCAGGCTTATTCAGCCTGCCGCTAACCTATAAACTAATACATGAAAAAATGATAGAGTGTCAGGGCCTGTAAAAGTAAAGTGCTTTATACATACAAAATACTCGTGAAAACACCGGTATAAAAAAAAACTATTTACGATGCACCTTGTGTGCAAACGCAAATAGTATTTATGAAGTTTAACCTAAAAAAGGAAAGGGCTACTTCAATTAGCGTTGTTCATCGCTCTGACGGCCCGGAGAAGACATGCCTCGGTCATTTTCACGCTGAGGTGTAGTTGGCGAGTTCAGTTCTTCTCTTTCGCGGTTTACTTCATTTTGTTCGCGTTCTGTTTCATAACCACGGGCACCGCCGCTGCCTTGTGTTTCCAATGGTTCATTCGTAGTGCGCTGGTCTTCATTGCGGCCGGCAGTACGTTGTTGGTTCTGGTTCAGGTCGCGGTTGTTTTCATTTTGCTGATTGCGATTCTGGTTTTGGTTTTGGTTCTGATTTTGATTTCTTTCGTTTGCCATAACATTAAGTTTTTAGTACTCACTTAGTATGAAAAAGCATGCCAGCAAACCGTTTCAGCACAACTGCCTATTGCTGAGCACATAAGCGCTACCACTGTTTTTTCATCCCGGAAACGATGCACTGTAAGTGTGGAAAGATGCTCTTAAAATGTGGAAGAGAAAGACAATTGCCCCATTTTGTTGCAATGGCAGGCAGGCATATAAAAGAAGAAAGCTACGCCCGGAAGCGTAGCCAATTTGTAGAATAAAGAGAGGAATATATATAAGAGGAATAAAAAAGAGGCTTGTTAGTAATCTATATTTTCGGAGCTATACATTACCTCTCCGTATAAGGCCCAGTAGCAATGATACAATGGCCAATACCAGTAAGATATGAATCAGTCCGCCTGCGCTGTATGCAGTTATACCCAGTATCCATCCTATTATCAGGATTACAGCGATGATATATAGTATGCTTCTCATAACGAATAAGTTTTTGTTCTGCTAACTAGTAAAAAAACACCGTGCCAACCCTCGAGCATTATCACAATAAATTTGTCATCCACCTACTACATCACCGCCGTTTATGTGCAGCACCTGCCCTGTCATATAGCTACTGTCATCGCACGCCAGGTACACATATGCAGGCGCTACTTCGCGCGGCAGGCCGGCACGCCCCATGGGCGTATCCTTGCCAAACTTAGCCAGGTGTTCCGCATCAAATGATGCCACCACCAGCGGTGTCCATATAGGGCCAGGCGCTATCGCATTCACGCGTATGCCTTTAGCAGCAAGGTTTTTACCCAGCGACCGGGTAAAGGATACCATAGCACCTTTCGATGCCGAATAATCGAGCAGGTGTTCACTACCCCTGTATGCCGTTACAGATGTGGTATTGATGACACACCCACCTTGTTCCATTATTTCCACAGCCGCCTGTGTGATGTAAAACATCGAGAACACATTTACATCAAAAGTGCGTTGCAATTGTTTTTTTGAAATGCCGCTTATTTCTTCATCTTCCTCATGTGTGCCGGCATTGTTTACCAATATGTGCAATGCCCCCAGCTTGCTTTGGGTATCTTTTACCACTTTTTTGCAAAAGGCTTCACTGCTTATATCACCTTTCATCAGCAAGCATTTGCGGCCTTCAGCTTCCACCAGGCCCTGTGTTTCTTTCGCATCCTCATCACTTTCCAGGTACACGATGGCCACATCGGCACCTTCCCGTGCAAAATGCACGGCTACTGCCCTGCCTATACCACTATCGCCCCCGGTAATGATGGCCACTTTATCCTGCAGCTTGCCGCTACCCGCATAGCCATCGCGTATAGGTGCTTCCTGCAGCAGCTTTTCATACTTTGCTTTGCTTTTGTCGTTTTGCTGTTTCAGTTTCTTATCCATAGTATCATGATTTATATAAATGACATACCTACATAAAAAAGAAGAGCCGGTACTAAACTTCCCGGCTCTTCATCATCAAAAGGGGCATGGTCAATCCCCTTCGAGACCTGCTTTCACAGTTTAGACTGTAATTCCTTTGCAGCATTATAATGCTCACGCAGTGCAGGCAGCTCCTTATCTATCCACGCCTTCAGTTCCGGGTCAGTTGCTTTCTCTTGTCCGCGCTCAAATTTTTTAATCGCTTTCTCGTGCGCATCTACCACTTTATCGGCCCAGCGCTTATCCCAGTCTGTGCCTGCATTATCGTTGGCCAGTGCATCTTTGTTCTCGTCATCATCTGCATCCAGCTTATAGTTTTTAGCAGTAGCCAGTGCCTGCAGTTCTTTACCCATGCTATTGTGATACGCTTCCATTTTCTTTGCGGCAGCTTTCACTTCTTTATGGGTGCCTTTCTGCTGGCCCAGGGCCAGTAGGTGCAGTTCTTCGCTGTTCATTTCAGCTACATCCTGCACAAAATTCTCATCGCGATACTCATCTATATCGGCCCTTACTTCATCTACTTTGTTCTCTACTTTAGCCATCGCCGTGTCGGCTTCATTCTCCATATGGTCTTGCGTCCCCTCACTGCACGATGTTGTAAACAGTGCAGCCATCAATACACCGGCGCCTGCTATTGCTTTGATTGTTTTCTTCATTTGTTGGTAGTTTAGTGGTTAATTAATATTCCGTTAAAGTGCTTTGTGCGAATCGCGCTGCGCTTTCACCATATCATGCGCTTTTTTCAGTGCCTGCTGTTGTTCATTTATCAGGTTCACAGCTTCTGGTGTCAGCTCGCCGCTCATTTCCAGTGCTGTTTTATAAGCTTTCTGCGCGGCATCCTCGCCAAACTCGCAGGCGGCTATTACCGATTTACGGTCGCCCCCTGTAAAGGTGGCTTTCACATCCATCCAGGCACGGTATATCTTACCACTCATGGTAGTGCCGGTGGCCACATCGCCGCCCAATGATGAGATAAGGGAAGACAGTTCTTGCTTAAACGCTTCACTGTCTGCTATAAAATGGCGGAATTCCGCTTTCAGGTCAATATCCAGGTCGTGCAGCTCGTTAATGGCACGGTTATACCCTTCTATCCGGTCGTTATTAATCTTTACCAGGTCGTTCAGCACTTCGGCTGTTGTTTCTACTTGTGACATAGCTCGTTGGTTTTAGTATCACCTTTATTTTTAAAAAACTATGCCACAGCTTGTTAGCAAAATACAAATCCCGCCCTATGAGAGTAGCGGGACCTGTGCAGGATGGGGTTTTCGGCGTTGTGTTCACATATCTTACAGTATCACAAGGTTTATGCTTTGCTGGCTGTTAGCGCTTTTAATATTCACTTTATATTTACCCTGCTGCAGCTTGTTCAGCGGTATGGCATTATCATTGCCTTTCACAGTTTTGCGGCACACGGTTTTCCCATCTTTGGTAGTTATCACTACATCCAGCTGGCCGGTAGCCTGCACAGGCTGTATCACCAGTTTATTATCGGGCGTGGTGTGCACATTGCTGATGGTAGTGAGCACGGCAGGTGCTGCTTTAGATGTAAAAGCGGAGGTTAACAATACCATTGCGGTAACGAAAGCGATTTTTAAACTTTTCATATAGTTGGTTTTTTGTTGGTTTAATGATGATGGCGCAAGTTCTTTTGCAGTGCGCTTACTTATGTTAGTCGCACAGGCAGCAAAAAGGTTACAGTATTTTTACAAAAAACTTTTCTTTAGAATTTCCTTAACAGTTACTTTTAGCTCAACCTAACCCCATTTACATATGCTACGCTATATCCTACCCCTCCTCTTATTCCCGGCATTCGTTACAGCACGCACAGGCATCGGCATCAATGCAGGCGCTGCTTTCGGCACGGCTGGCGGTGCTGCCATAAACCTGAAAGCCTCTTATACTGTTACAGCTTTTGAAGCGGGTATTACATGGGCAGAGGGCAATTATGCCTACAAGGAATTATTTTTCAATTACCATACACGGCAAGGCATGGGCAATCATTTTTATGCAGGCCTTAATGCAGGCATCGATGAATTGACAAGCAGGAAGTATGGCGGCGGCGATGGTTACCATGCAGGTGTGCAACTGGGCTATTCGCACCGGTTGGGGAAACAGGTGCGCCTGCTGGTAGAGGCCAGCCCCCGTTATATAAGTGCCAACCTTGTAAAATACAGTGATGACCGATACAATATGGTAGGCCGGAAACCGTGGACCACCGAGCGAACTGTGAGCGAAATAGGTATGCCCGTAACAGCAGGCATTACTTTTTATATAGGCAGGGAAAAATCAAAACAGAAATAATATAGTATCTCCTAAAAAATAAGCCCCGGACGAAACCGGAGCCTGTATAAGGGGAAACTAAAAAAACTGTTTATGGCCATCCTGCTTCCATCCTTCATTTAACCGATGTAAAAATAGAATGCTGCTGACCCTCCGAAAAATCGATGGTGTGTATGCTCCGTTTTTTGTGGTGAATTTTAAAATGCGTGGAGGAATGGTATATAAAAGTGAACCCCGGCGCATGCCAGGGTTTATAGTAATGCGATTGCCGCCACATTACTACTTATGAACTAATCGCAAATTACTACAGCGCATAAGGGGTTTAAAAATAATAGGTAGCTATGCCCTAATTTCTGGGGTGAACGAGCAATTCTTTTCAGAAGCCCTAACTTTATCTATCCACTTCACTCAACTTGCAACCATCATGAACCGTTTAGAAAGTTACATAGCACAACTGCGGGATGCCATCCACGGCGACCTGTGGATAGATGAAACCTTTGCCAAAAAACTGGAGCCGCTAAGCGCCCATGCCGCATTTATACAGCCTGTAGATGGCATACACAGTGTGGCGCAATTGGTATCGCACCTGTACCAGTGGCAGGTATCGGTATTTAATATACTACAGGGCCTGCCGCGCACCATATCTGCCGAAGACAGCGCGCTGGACTGGATAGCCAATGAAACCCTGAGCCTGCAGGGGTGGGATGCCCTGAAAGCTGCTTTTTACAATGGCCGCGAAGAACTGCTGGAATATCTGCGCACGCAGGACGATAGCTTCCTGCAGCAAACCAGCCCTACCGGCGTGCATACCAATGAGTACTATATACTGGGCCTGATACACCACGATATGTACCACATGGGGCAGATAGGGTTGGTGATACGGCTGATGAAATAGTTTATCTAGTATCCTTCCACAAAGACCCGTTATTTTCTCGGTTGTTTGATATCAAGCGGGTCTATATCTTTATGTTATCACCATTTAAATACTATGACCATGAAAACAATTTTTCTCATTTGCCTGCTGGCCGTAGCCGGCATCGCCGCAAAGGCGCAAAATGTCATCAACAACACCACGCAGGTAGTACGCATCTACCAGGTATGTTACGACCCCATTGCATGTTCACAGGTATCTATCGGCAATCATGTAACCCTATGGCCCGGTGGCAGCGCTCCTTTGCCTACGCCCGTTACACCATGCGGCGTGGGCGAAGAAACAGGGTACTGGATACTCTTCCAGGGCAGCTGCGGCGTTACCAATATCGGTTCATTTACCGGTGCCACCTGTGCCAATTATCCGGCCAGCACCAGTGTTACCAATGCCGGCTGCTTTTCACCTGCTACCGTACCCATCACTTACGACCCTGTAACGGGCGATCTCTTGATAAATTAATGGCACATAAGAATTCAAGCAAAACACGCACCCGCCCCCACCGGCGGGTGTTACTTTACTTGCTTTTTAATAACAATTTTATGCCGTTTCTTTTGTTTCTATAGAATACAGGCATATATTAGCAATATAACCTTCCCTCCAGTTAGCGCTTTTTATATGTATACTGGCACGTTTTTGATTTACGTGTCAATTAATAATTATTGATTTAACCATATTGTGTTTTGACTGCTGATGTACTCATACTTGTCTTGCTGGCATTAGCTGTGCTTGTACCTCTTATTATAGCTACATTCCTGATAGCAAGGGGCATGAAGCGCAATAAAAACTGGATGATTGTAACAGGCTTCCTGCTGCTCATGCTTTTTATAGCATGGCTATTGTTTCTTTAAAGGCAGCAATCCACACGTTTTTCGCCTCTTTCCTCAATAATGACTAATGTCATTATTTTTAATCGCAGCATAAATGTAGATTTGACGCTTATGGAATATATAAGGGTGAAGAGCCTGCATGGTACTACCATTCCCATTGCCGTGAAAAACATTGCCGCCATAGGCCCCGACGGGTCAATAGGCGCACCTCACTCCATTATTACCCTGAAAAACCAAACCACTGTAGTATGTGCGCATACCACCCATGCCCTATACGAAGCCGTAAAGCAGCTGAACGAAATGGAAGCAAGCATAAAAGACAGATAGCAGATTATTGAAAAGCTTATTTATTATACCCTCGAATAAAAAAACGCCCGCTTTCCAGCGGGTGTTTTTGCATTTAACTCTCCTCGTCGA
>CAMLKS010000143.1 GCA_946480675.1 uncultured Bacteroidota bacterium | reverse complement strand
TGCCTTATTTCACCGAGAAATTTGGTAATGCTGCCAGCCGCAACCACTCTTTTGGGTGGACCGCTGAAGAAGCTGTAGATTATGCACGTGAACAAGTAGCAAAACTTATTGGTGCGGATCCAAAGGAAATCATATTCACTTCCGGTGCTACAGAAGCGGATAACCTTGCAATAAAAGGTGTGTTTGAAATGTATGCATCGAGGGGTAACCATATCATTACCTGCACTACAGAGCACAAAGCTGTGCTGGATACCTGCAAGCATATTGAAAAACTGGGTGGACAGGTTACTTACCTGCCGGTAGCTGCCGACGGCCTGATAGACCTGAATGAGCTGGAAAAAGCCATTACAGATAAAACAATATTGATAGCCATTATGTATGGCAATAACGAGATAGGCGTGATACAGCCTATCCGTGAAATAAGCAAAATAGCCCGTAAGCATGGTGTACTGTTCTTTACTGATGGTACCCAGGCTGTGGGTAAAGTACCTGTGGATGTAAATGCCGATGGTATAGACCTGATGGCCTTCAGCGCACACAAAATGTATGGCCCTAAAGGTGTAGGTGCACTATATGTACGCCGTAAAAGCCCGCGTGTAAAGGTTACTGCCCAGATGGATGGCGGTGGCCACGAGCGTGGTATGCGCAGCGGTACTATGAATGTACCGGGCATAGTAGGCTTTGGTAAAGCATGCGAAATATGCATGAACGAAATGGAAGCCGAAGGACAACGCCTGAGCAAAATGCGCGACCGACTGGAAGCCGGCCTGATGCAACTGGAAGAAGCATATGTGAATGGCAACCGTGAACATCGCTTACCACACGTAGCTAATATATCATTTAAATATGTAGAGGGCGAAGGCCTGATGATGGGCTTTAATAAAAATATCGCCCTTTCGAGCGGTTCGGCTTGTACATCAGCATCGCTGGAACCTTCTTATGTGCTGAAAGCACTGGGCTTGGGCGATGACCTGGCGCATAGCTCACTACGTTTCGGCCTGGGCCGTTTCACTACCGATGAACAAATTGATTATACCATCAAAGCGATATCGGAAACAGTATTGAAACTGCGCGAAATGAGCCCGCTGTGGGAAATGTTCAAAGAAGGTATAGACCTGAACTCGATAGAGTGGGCACACCATTAATCACTACAACACCCCAATTAAAAACAATATAATCATGGCATATTCAGAAAAATTAATAGATCACTATACGCACCCCAAGAATGTGGGTACGCTTGATAAAAGCAAAAACAACGTTGGTACCGGCCTGGTAGGTGCCCCTGAATGCGGCGACGTTATGCGCCTGCAGATAGAGGTAGACGAAGCAACCGGCGTTATCAGCGATGCTAAGTTCAAAACATTCGGTTGCGGTTCTGCTATCGCGTCATCATCACTGGCTACAGAATGGCTGAAAGGCAAGACTGTGGATCAGGCGCTAACGATAGATAATATGGATATCGTAGAAGAACTGAACCTGCCTCCTGTAAAAATTCACTGCTCTGTATTGGCAGAAGACGCTATCAAAGCGGCTATCAACGACTACCGCGTAAAAAACGGTATGCCTGCACTGGAGCTTGAAGAGAAAAAACATTAATAACAATCAGGACAATCAAGCTTATAAGTGGTTTAGCATTAGTGGGTTAAGAGTGGTGAGAAGGTAATAAATTAGCCACTTCCATAAATCTTATTGTATGATATATATTAGTGAGAAGGCAAAAGAAAAGATTCACCAACTGCGTAAAGACGCTGAATTGGATGATACATACTTTCTTAGGGTAGGTGTAGTAGGTGGCGGTTGTTCAGGCCTGTCGTACAAGCTCGATTTCGATAATGAATCTCAGCCCAACGACCAGGTATTTGAAGACCATGGCATAAAACTGGTAACAGACCTGAAAAGCTTCCTATACCTGTGCGATACTACACTTGAATTTTCAGATGGCCTGAATGGTAAAGGCTTTCACTTCAGCAACCCCAATGCCAGCCGCACCTGCGGTTGTGGTGAAAGTTTCTCTGTATAATTATAAGCAGTTTTATAATAACAATAAAGGCAGCCGGTTGGCTGCCTTTATTGTTCCAGCTCATGTATTGTTTCGGTTTTGCCGTTTATTTCCTTTATCACTTCGTCCAGGTTCTCGGCGGCTTCCATAATGCCTTCCAGCACTTGTTCATTAATAGGGTCTGCCGCATCTTGTTTATTAAATAGCTGTATCAATCCCATAATTGTAGCCACAGGGCTGCGCACTTTGTGCGATTGTATCCAGGCTATGTCTTTCAGCTTCTGGTTTTGCAGCTGTATTTTTTGTATGTACAGACGCTGCTCCGTTACATCCTGCAGCGTACCGTTTATGGTTTGTATCAGGCCATCATTGTTCAGCGTTACTTCACCGCGCACCAGCAGGTGCTTCACTTCATTCTTCCCGGTTACAATGCGGCAATAGAAATCGGGGAACAGCTTTTTGATAAAGATGGTATCTATCATCTTTTCCAGATGTTTCACATCTTCGGGGTATATCAGTTGGGTAAAGTTGGAATGATTGAATTCTTTATCCTCCGGCATATCGAAGATATATTTCGATGCTTCCGACATGGTTACTTTTTCATTCATCACATCCCATTGTATATAGGCCAGTTTGGCTATTTTCTCTGCATCCAGGAGTAGAGCATTCTTTTCCTTTATTTTCTCCTCTACCTTTTTTCGGTTGTTTATTTCGGTTTCCAAATCTTCCTGCGAGCGGAGTGAAAAAGCTACCGGCAGCATTTTAAACACATAGAATACCGTTACCCAGCTGATAACACCTGTTATAAAGCGCATCAAGGCACTAAACCTGTATACCGGCATCCAAAACATAAGTGCATCTACAAAATAGGTAGCACCGCAGGTAAGTATAAAGGCAGCAAAGAGAAAATAGAGTTTATTAAACCGTACCTTCTGGCGTTTGGTAACAACATAGAACAATATGAGCAGGGGTATGACAAAATAGGCCGACCATACCATCAGGTCGCTGATGATATACAACCACCCGTGGAACTTTGTCCAGCTACCGCTACGCCAAAACGAGCGGAAGTCAGAATGCTCAAACAGGTTTTTAAAGAAATGTTTTATATCGTCCACCGTATGGTTTAAAACTCAGGGATTAGGAATGCACGAAGGTAAAAAAGTGTTATGCATTTTACATACGGATGCCGCCTGCTTAACGAGCTATTATCAATTGGTTTCTAAGAAAATAGCTGGTATACCAGCAAAGAAGCGAGATATGCTATGGCCGACATGTACAGGAACTGGATGACGGGATACTTCCAGCTGCGGGTTTCGCGCTTTACTATCGCCAGGGTACTCATGCACTGCATGGCAAAAACGTAGAATATGGTGAGTGACAGGCCTGTTGCCAGGGTGTAAACCGGCGTACCATCTGCACGTGTAGCGTTTCGCATTTTTTCGCGTAGCGTAGCGCCGTTGTCTTCAGAGCCTACGCTGTATAACGTAGCCATGGTACCTACAAATACCTCGCGCGCGGCGAAAGAAGTGATAAGTGCGATACCTATCTTCCAGTCGTAGCCCAGCGGGCGTATAGCGGGCTCTATAGCATGGCCGGCAATGCCTGCAAAGGAATGCTCGAGCTTTTCCATTTGCTCGGCCCGCCCCAGGTCTTCTGCCTGTGTAGGGTTCTGCTGTTTCAGCAGTGCATATTTTTCGGTTACCTTATCCATTTGTGCAGGTGGGCCGTAAGTAGCCAATGCCCACAGGAGTATGGAAATAATCATGATAACCTTACCGGCATCGGTCACAAACACTTTTGCCTTTTCTATCATGGTAATGCCTACATTCTTCCAGCGCGGTGCGCGGTACACGGGCAGCTCCATCAGGAAGTAGGTCTTCTCCTTCATTTTTATCACCAGGCTCATCACTTTAGAAACGATAAGCGCCATGAAAAAGCCCAATAGGTAAAGTCCCATCAGTACAAGGCCCTGCATGTTGAAGATGAGAAACTTTTTCTCCGGTATCACAAGGCCTATGAGTATGGTATATACGGGTAAGCGGGCTGAGCAACTCATCAGCGGTGTTACCATGATGGTTATCAGCCGCTCTTTGCGGTTTTGAATGGTGCGTGCCGCCATGATGGCCGGTACGGCGCAGGCCATACCGCTTATCAGCGGCATTACGCTGCGGCCATTCAGCCCCGCACTGCGCATGAGCCTATCGGTAAGGAAACTGATACGCGCCATGTAACCACTATCTTCCAATATGGTAATGAAGCCGAAGAGTATCATTATCTGCGGTATGAAAACAGCAACTCCGCTGATACCGGCCAGCACACCATTTATAAGCAGGTCTTTTACAAAACCATCCGGCATCAACCCATCCAGCCAGCCGGATAGGACGCTGAAGCCTTGCTCTACCCAATCCATAGGGTATGCTGCCAACCAGAAGATGCTTTGAAATAACAGGAACAGTACAGCTAGTAATATCAGGTTGCCCCACAGCGGATGCAGTAATGTTTTATCAATACGTTCGCTAAGTATCGTACGTGTAAGCGGGTTTACTTCTACCACGCATTGCTGCATGATGGTGCCTATGCGCTGGTACCGCTGCATGACCTCATCGGCCTGTATTTTGGCTTTATGAAAAGCTACTTCATCCAGCAAGGCCCCAATGCGAATTCTTTGAGCAGCGTTAAGATGCGGCAGCTCCAGGTAATTGCAAGCAATATGCAGGGCGGCATAGTTGCTTTCCACATTGCACAATTCCTTTACTTCCGTTATCCAATCGCCTGTCAGTTTTTTTACATCTATAAATTCAGACGTAATATTTCTGCCGGCAGTATAATCTGTTATGGTCTTTTTTAGCTGGGTAATGCCTTTGTTCTTTCGCGGGTTGATGGCCACAACGGGTACACCCATCAGCCTTTCCAAGCCGTTGATATCGATACTGATGCCCTTTTTACGTGCTATATCGTTCATCGTCAGGGCTATGATAACAGGCAGGCCCAAATCCATTATCTGCGAGCAGAACAGCAGGTTTCGCTTCAGGTTGGCAGCATCGGCTATCACCACAATCATATCGGGCCTATCGGGGTTATTGCGGTTGAGCAATACCTCGTAGGTAACCTGTTCATCTGCACTTTTGGGGTACAGGCTATAGGTACCCGGCAGGTCTATGACGTGTGCGGTGGTGTTATTGGAAAGATGCGTGCTGCCGGTTTTTTTATCAACCGTCACACCCGGGAAGTTGCCTACCTTTTGGTTAAGGCCTGTGAGGGCATTAAAAAGGGAGCTTTTTCCGCTGTTGGGGTTACCAACCAATGCTATGGTGTACGCTTTACGCATTGATGAGAAGAGCGCAAAGTTAACCATTTAGCAGCAGGCAACAGGCAGTTTAGTAACTGGTTACCAATTTTTTCCCGATAATGAAACTAACGCAGCACAGTGATATTCCCTTTCAGGAATTTATCCAGCTTAGTTCCTGCAGAACGATATTCCAAGATATATACATATACGCCGGCATTTACATATTCGCCTTCTATGGTACCGGTCCACGAGCGGCGTATATCTTTCGTATCAAATACCATTTTACCCCACCTGTCATATATTCTCAAATGAAAATCACTTACGGCGCAGGTTTGGCTCAGTACAAACTTATCATTCACGCCATCTCCATTAGGGCTGAACGCATTGGGCATAAAAATGCATTCATCGCATAATGAATAGGATACGCGTGTAGAATCTATATATGTACCGCACTCATTGGTAATCGCCACACGATAAAGCCCCTCATATTTAGGCAGGATGCAGCAGGTATTTTCTCCCGTATTCCAGGCATATTTTACGCCGGGGTATTCATCTCCAATATATTTCAGGTCTTGCTGGCACATATTGATCCTATCTTCAAGTGTATGCCGTGGCTGATATTTAACGTCAATATTTACGGGTACTTTTTCGCTTTCGCACTTACCCCAGGTTTGGCTTACGTATAGAGTATAGGTGCCTACTTCTTTGGTGTATACATAAGGTTGTATGGGGCTGCCTATTAGTGCCATCGGGTGGGTGTACCATTGCAGGTTATCGCCTTTTACATTCAGCAGGGCATCATTTACCAGCTGGCATATCATGGTATCGCGTACCGCGGGCGGGTTTGTAGGCGATTGTATATAAACCTTTACAGTATCCTGCTGTTTACCACAGTTATTTTCAGCCATCAGCCAGTACGTACCCGGCTGTGTTACAGTAATGGCCGATGTGGTTTCCCCGGTGCTCCATTTGTATGTATGGTATCTGCCTCCGGCCTTTATCATAACCGGACCATTGGTGCAGTTGATTATTTCTTTACCTAAATCCAATTCCAGGTTAGGGTCATATTTTACAACTATGGTATCGTAATAGACTTTACAGTCGGCTATGGATTTACAC
>CAMLKS010000142.1 GCA_946480675.1 uncultured Bacteroidota bacterium | reverse complement strand
TTTCCATTCTGTACGATGGCCATGTATGCATATATATCCTCTATGCCGTGCTCGGGCACCGGTGTGGCATAACCGGGAATGCCTATGCCTACTTGGCTGCAAAACATGCCGCATACGTTTGCAGCCATCTCCACAGCAATATTATTGGCTACTGCATTGCAGGCATCGGCCTGTATCGGTTCAATATCCAGGTGCCTTGTTTTCTGCGCAGTATTATATGCGGTAATGCCACCCTGGTAGAAACAACGTGCATCTGTAGCCGCGCTTAGTAATAATTGTATGAAACCGGAGGTGACACTTTCCGCAACAGCTATGGTCTGCTGGTGGTCTATGCAATATTGCCTGATAGTAGCAAAATAAGGTTGCAGCCGCTCTGTGATATGTTGAAGCGTTACCTGTTCTTTTTTTACTTCCTCCTTTGTCATATCTATATCTGCTAAAGAATTATACCAACATCACTGGCATAATTTTTCACTCATCGTGTTGTAAAATATCCATATGAAACTACCACCGCCTACAGATGAAAACGGCCACCTGAATGTTGTAATAGAAACCCTACGTGGCAGTCGCAATAAGTATAAATATGATGAGGCTACCGGTCTTTTTATGTTAGGTAAAATACTCCCGGCCGGTTCTGTTTTTCCGGTAGATTTTGGTTTCGTGCCCGGCACAAAAGCAGCAGATGGCGATCCGTTGGATGTGATGGTTTATACAGAAGATGCATTGGTTACAGGTTGTCTTGCGCAGTGCCGTCCTATAGGTATAATAGAAGTGGAGCAGAGCAAGAATGGGAAACCGGTACGGAATGACCGGGTTGTAGCCATACCGGTTCTCTCGAAAGTGTATGAGCATATTCGTTTGATAGATGAACTGCCGAAGGTCTTGGTAAAAGAATGGGTCACCTTCTTTGCATATTACCAGCAGATGAACGGTAATAGTTTTCGGGTATTGGATATAAAAGATGGACATGCTGCTATGGAAGCAGTGAAGAAAAGCATATCATAAATCAGAGCACATGCCGGAAGGTCCTTCAATAGTCATTTTAAAAGAAGCTGTAGCCGCGTTCAAGCGTAAGAAGGTATTGCAGGTATCGGGCAATAGCAAACAAGATATACAGCGTCTTGCTAATAAAACTATCATAGATTTCAAGAGTTGGGGTAAACACTTCCTGATATGCTTTAAGGGGTTCACAGTGCGCATACACTTCATGTTGTTTGGCTCTTATACTATAAATGAACGCAAGCAAACGGCACCAAGGTTGCGGCTGCAATTTTCAAATGGTGAGATCAGTTTTTACAGTTGCTCGTTGAAGATCATAGAAGAAGCGTTGGACGATGTGTATGACTGGAGTGCCGATGTGATGGCAGATGAGTGGAGTGCTGCTAAGGCCAAAAAGAAATTGAAAGTGCATCCGGATATGCTGGTATGTGATGCGCTGCTGAACCAGGATATATTTGCCGGCTCCGGTAATATCATCAAGAATGAAGTGCTGTATCGTATAAAGGCGCACCCTAAAAGCCTTGTTGGCGCCTTACCTGCCAAACAATTGAATGATATGGTACGTGAAGCACGTGCATATGCTTTCGACTTTCTGGAATGGAAGAAAAAATATGAACTGAAAAAACATTGGCTGGCGCATACGAAGAAAATATGTCATCGTTGCGATTTGCCTATCATTAAAGAATATCTGGGCAAAACTAACCGGCGTACTTTTTACTGCAATAACTGCCAGGTGCTGTATAAGTAATTACTTCAGCAATTCTTCCAGTTTCAATGCATTGTCTATAGCAATGCCATTCATTGTATTATTGAAATAAGCCCAGATAGTATGTCCTTCCTTTAACCATGTTTTAAACTTATCTGCAAAATCTTTTAGCTGGCTATCTGAGTAAGAAGAGCCATATAGTTCTTTCGGGCCATGAAAGCGTACATAAATATTCCCGGATGTTACCATTTCAGAATAAGGAAACCCAACACCCGATTGTGATATGACCCATGCTATGTCATTATTTGCCATCAGGTCAAGCGCGTCGTTTTCCATCCATGTGTCGTGCCTTGCTTCCAGCGCAAATGCATAACCTTTGTACTGCTTTTTCAGTACTCCGAAAAAATAACCCACAATATCGTAGTCAAACTTTACAGAAGCCGGTAGTTGTATCAATATTGGCCCCAGCTTTTCTTTAATGGGTGCAAACAGGTTGAAAAATCGTTCTAATGGTTCTTCCGGCTCTTTCAATCGTTTTATATGCGTCAAATACCTGCTTATTTTAGGGCAAAAAGTAAACGTATCCGGCACTTTTTCTGCCCATTTCAGCACGGTTTCGGCTTTAGGTAAACGATAAAAGCTGCTGTTGATTTCCGTTGTGTCAAACGTTTTGGAATAATGTTCCAGCCAGTCGGTCGCTTTCAGTTCGTTGGGGTAGAATGTTCCTTTCCATTCTTTATAACTCCATCCCGATGTGCCAATATGAACCTTCATATGGCATAGAATAAAAGATTGGTGCCACCGATAGCTTTTGCACGCCGTTCCCGTCTTCCGGTTTGTATTACAATCCGTCAAGGCTTTGTTGTTTTTCTGTTTTACCAAGCAGATTATGCATTAGTTTTATTTACTTTGCGTCAATTTCCGATAAGACCAGATGCCCGCGTTAGAAAATGCATTTAAAGAGTTGTTTGAGAGGGAGTATAATAACCTTTGCAGGCATGCTATGTCTTATATGCAGGATAGCCATCTTGCAGAAGACATTGTGCAGGAAACTTTCGTGAAATTCTGGGAACAGAAAAAAGACCTGGTAGATTCTGCCAACGCACGCTTTTACCTTATTACCGCTGTTCGTAATAATAGCATCACAGCGCTACGGAAACAAAACAGTTCGGGCATACACTTTACCGAGAACACACCGGAGCCTACACCTGAACCATTTATCACCAACCGCCAGCGAGCGGAAGATGCCGATGAACATACCCGGAAGGTACAAGCAGCACTGGACCAGTTGCCACCCAAATGCAAAGAGGTTTTTTTGCTGGTAAAACTGCATGGCCTTAGCTACAAGCAAGCTGCAGAAACGCTGGACCTTTCGGTAAAAACGGTAGAAAACCAGATGGGTAAAGCCATCAAAACATTGCGCGATTTTGTAAAAGCAGGCGCTGCTATTTCGTTTTTTGTATTATTTATTAAAAATATATTATTTCCATAGGGGTTTTAACCGTCCTATGCGTTTTATATAAGCAAAGCAGGAAAGATGAACGAGCAGATAGATATCATTATTGCCAAAAAGCTATCGGGCGAGGCTACCGCAGAAGAAATGCGCGAGCTGGAAGCCTGGCTGGCTGCTGATGCCCGACACAAGGCCGAGTATGAGCAGATAATGAAACTATGGCAGTCGGACGACCTGTTTAGTGCCCAAAGCTTTGATACTGCCGCTGCCTGGCAGCAAGTGGCCGGTAAAACAATGACTACCGCTACTCCTGAAAGGCAAAAGACCATGAAATTCCCGCTATGGGGCAAATACCTCGTTGCTGCGGCAGCTATACTGCTGGCAGGTATTTTCATCATAAAGCCATTTTCACAAACGGCAATGGTAGAAATAGCAGCTACGAATGATAATATAGATGTAGTGCTGCCGGACAGCTCGCACATCACACTAAGAAAAGGCAGCAAAATAACCTACCCCGAAGTGTTTGCTGGCAATCAAAGAAATGTATCGCTGGATGGTGAAGCTTATTTCCAGGTGGCAAGAGATGAAAGCAAACCTTTTGTTATAGGCGCAGGGGCTGCATCGGTAAAAGTATTAGGCACTTCGTTTGATGTGGTATGCGATGAAACCACTGCAAGCGTAAAAGTGACCAGCGGTAAGGTGCAAATGACGTCGGCAAAAAATAAGCAAGCCTACGTAATACTCACTAAAGGGGAGCAAGGCGACCTGAAAGCCGATAAGCTGACGGAAACCCCTATTACGGACAGCAATTTCCTTTTCTGGAAAGACAAGGTGCTTGAATATGACAGCCAGCCGTTCAGCAAAATCATCGAAGATTTGTCTGTTGTTTACAATGCTTCCATCAGCATAGACCTTTCTATGGTGCCGCAAGTAACCGAACAGCAGATCACCATCAGTTTCAATAATCAATCATTAGAAGAAGCATTGGATGAATTGTGTCTGGTAGCACATTGCCAATGGCAACAAAAAGGCAATCAATACGTTATAATGGCAAAGTAGCCTATGAGGAAGGGAGTGCTTGTATGCCTTATTTGCCTGTATTGTGTATTGTGCCCGCTTGCTGCCCGGGCACAAGCCGGTTTATTATACCAAAAATACACGCCCTCTTTCACAGAAGGTTCTGTAAAAAAATATATACACGATATAGAAAAGCGGTCGGGGATACCTATATCCTACAGCACATCCTACGTGGATACCCGGAAAAAAGTAACCTTACCTGCAACTGAAACAACCGTGATGGATGCCTTGTTGCAGGTATTGGCGGGGCAACAGGTGGCGCTTAAAGAAAGCGGTAATAAAATACTCATTATAGCATCTGATGGTAGCATAACAAGAAGTGCGAAAAAAGACAGGGTAACTATTAATGGTTATGTAAAAGAGCAGTTGAATAAAGAAGTGCTGATAGGAGCCATGGTATATATACCTGAGCTGGGCATAGGCACCACTACCAATAGTTACGGATACTACAGCCTTACCATTCCCGCCGATAGGCATCGGGTACTGTGCTCATATATAGGATATAAACCGGACACCCTGAATATAAATGAATCATCAGACCATCGCAGGGATATCCTGCTTTCACCGCAGAATACGCTGAGTGAAGTAAAAGTGACTACAGATAAAGAAACATCGCCGGACCACCTACACCTTGTATATAACGATATAAAAAGTACGCCAGCGCTGCTGGGGGAGAATGATATCATGCGTTCCCTGCAATATATTGCCGGCGTACAGGGAGGTGTAGATGGCAGTAGCAGCATTATGGTACGCGGTGGCGACCCGGGCCAAAATCTGAATTTGCTGGATGGCATACCGCTATACCATATAGAGCATTTTTTCGGGTTGACATCCGTTTTTAATGCAGAGGCTATCAAGTCAGTTGATTTTCATAAAGGAGCTTTCCCATCACGCTTTGGCGGGCGTTTGTCGTCTGTAATAGATGTAAACACTAAGGACGGTGATATGCAGCGCTGGGGTGGACAGTTTACTATGGGGCTTGTAAAAAGCAGCCTGAATGTGGAGGGCCCTGTTATAAAAGACAAAGCATCTATTATGCTATCTGCCAGGCGCACATGGCTGGATGTATTGTGGCGGCCTTTCACCAATGATTTGATCTTCAACTTCTATGATGTAAATGGGAAAGCCAACTATATTTTAAATAAAAACAACCGGCTCTACTTCAGTTTTTATAATGGCAGAGATGGCCTCGGCATTTCGTCAAATGATATAGGGTTTAAAACCAGGTGGGGAAATACAGCATTGAGTACGCGATGGAATACTATTATCAATCCCAAACTATTCCTCAACACTACGGTTGCCTATACGCAGTTTAAATATTTGCTGGAAGACAGGTTACAGGTATTCGAGAATAACGTCATAACAGAAGGGGATGCCTATAAAGGCAGTTCATCTATCAAAGAGCTATCACTCCGCCTTCATGCCAACTGGTATGCTACCGCAACCCAGCGTATAGAGTTTGGCGCCAACATATCTGTGTCATCATTTGTGCCTACAGATATGCAATTGACTTCAACAGGAATAATGAGCGGTGTACGGCCCGATAAGTTTAAATCAAATGAATTTGTAGTCTTTGCTGAAGATGAGGTAAAAATCAATGACAAATGGGTCATCCGTCCCGGCCTTCATTTTGCTAACTGGTTCAGCAATCGTTTTAATTATTCAAGTATACAGCCTAGGTTTTATACAAGTTACAAGCTCTTCCCTCGTCACAGTATCTACGCTTCCTACTCGCAGATGGCGCAGTTCCTGCACCTGATCAGCAATACTTCGTATGGCTTGCCTACTGATTTCTGGCTTCCCAGTTCATCGCGTGTAGAACCCGAAGAGGCATCGTTGGTTACGCTGGGTTACGCCGGGAAACCATCCCAGGCTATTTCTTATAACCTGGAAGGGTATTATAAAGACATACAGAATACAACGACCTATAACGTGGGCAAAAACCTGTTTGACAATACGCTGCAGTGGGATGAGAAAATAGTACAAGGTACAGGATGGAGCTATGGCTTAGAAGCATCTGTAAAAGCCAAACTAGGGCATTTCACTTTTGGTTCGGCTTATACATGGTCGCGCACGTGGCGCAAGTTTGCACAATTGAATGGTGGCAAAGCCTTTCCATACAGGTTCGACAGGCAGCATAATTTTAAGGCTACCTTATTATTCCAACCATCAGAAAAATT
>CAMLKS010000141.1 GCA_946480675.1 uncultured Bacteroidota bacterium | reverse complement strand
AAATACAAATCCTTGTTTCTTCCTGTTCCATATCTCTTGTGGCAGTATACCGGCAAAGCTTTCTATCAGCAAATGTTTTATCTGCTTGCTGTTGAATTTAACAGATGGCGCGATACTATTAACCAGGTTCACCAGGTCGGTATCTAAATAAGGTACCCTTACCTCTATACTATGCCACATGCTCATCATATCCGTATCGCGCAGCAACTGACATTGCATGTACAGGTTCGATTCCAGGTACGATACTTTATTACCATAAGGCAAAGCATCTACAAATGCAGGCGTATTTACTTCCTGCAGTGTTTCCGATACTTGACGCATATCTGCATTCAGTATCCTCGCAGTTTCGCCGGCATGGAAAAAGCCACGATGAAACAGGTATTCACCTACTGCATCTTTTCGCGAAAGAAAAGACACTTTGCGATATTTATCCTGCGGCAGATAAGATGCCATCTTTAAAACCGGGGCAGGTATCTTTTGCATATTGGCTATCATGCCTTCCCTGTTAAAAGAGGCATAGCCGCCAAATAACTCATCTGCACCCAATCCCGACAATACGGCTTTCAACCCATATTGTTTGGCATAGCCACAAATGAAGTATGTATTCACCCCATCGGCAGTTGGCTGGTCCATAGCCTTCAGTATATCGGGCATGGCAGCTACAAACTGTTCTTTAGTAAGTGTAAACGGTTTGTGATGCGCACCTGTCTTTTTTGCTATGATGTTTTGATAAGGTGCTTCCGAAAAGTCTTCCTCTTCAAATACAATAGAAAGCGTATGCAGGTCTTTATGCCCTGATTGATGCGCAATAAGTGTCAGCAAACTACTATCGATACCGCCACTCAGAAACAACCCGATAGGTGCATCCGATATCATATGGCGGCGTACAGCCAACGTTAGTGTTTCCCTTACTGCCTCAATAGCAGCGGGCAGGTCGGTTACCTTCGCTTCATAGTTTGTTTCGTCAAATGCTACCGCCTTTACCCCCAGTGTCTGAACATTCACAATAAGGCAGGTACCTTTCGGCAGCGGCTTAACGCCTTGCAGCGTAGTAACAGGTTCTGGCAGGTAGCCATAGGTCAGGAAATATATTTTCCAGTCGCTGCGTTCCGGCCATCTGCCCAATGTCTTGAATGCCCTTATTTCTGAAGCGAAATAGAGCTTATCCTTATCTATGTAGTAATAAAGGGGCTTAATGCCTTGTTGGTCGCGCACCAGCAATAGTTCATCCTTTGCAGTATCGTATAATGCAAAGGCAAACATCCCTTTCAGTTTTTTAAAGCTATCGATACCCCATTGCCTGTATGCAGTAATGATAACTTCCGTATCTGTGTGTGTTGTAAAAACCTGCCCCAGCGTTTCCAGCTCCTTCTTCAGTTCCAGGTAGTTGTATATCTCTCCGTTGAAAACAATCACCAACCGGCCATCAACACTATGCATAGGTTGGTTGCCGGCATCACTCAGGTCTATCAATGATAGCCTTCTGTGGCCAAGCGCTATAGCACGTGCTTCATTTATATATACCCCGGCACTATCGGGGCCGCCATGCGCCATACTATCGCGCATAGCTACAATATCGTTACCGATATTATTGTTTCCCCTGTCTACAATACCGGCAATACGGCACATTTGTTTTCATTTTTTTCATGGCTTCGCCATTGTCAGTCACATAGACCAACTGCCTTCCACTATAATATACCTGGCGAAATACTACACGCTACATCATACCCTTCACCCTGAATAGCACATATGGCTATTAGTCTCCTTCTAATGGTTTTTTGTAAATGGTTATTTATTCCTGGTAGGTATAAATTTTTTCAGCCTTTTGGTGATCCGTTTCACATCAAACCTCTTACCCTTTTCATTTTCAAAATAGCCGTTCTCATGTTTTCCATAACCATAGCCATAACCATAGCCGTAACCATAACCATAGCCCGACTCATAACCATAGCCGTAGCCGTAAGCATATCCTCTCTTGTATATTACATCGTTGATAACAAAGCTTAATCGCGACATTTTCTTGTTGTCGTTAAGTTCGTTAGGTATTTGCAGTTGCTGTTTAAAGGTGTAGCCCTGCCTGATAATGTATAATGTTGCATCCGCAAAGCGGTTCAGCAGCACCGCATCTGTTACCAGCCCTGCTGGCGCTGTATCTATCAATACATAATCAAAATTCTCTTTCAGGTGGTCAAACAATGCATCCACTTTAGGCAACATGATCAGCTCTGCTGGGTTAGGGGGTATGGGGCCCGATGGCACAATAAACAGGTTATCAAATCCTGATGGCTGAATGATCTGGTGCATATCTGCCTGGCCTACTGCGTAGGTAGAAAGGCCAATGCTGTTATCCAGCCCTAATGTTTTCGATATTTTTGGCTTGCGCAGGTCAAGCTCCAGCAGCACCACTTTTTTGCCTGATATAGCAAATGTGCTGGCAAGGTTAATGGCAATGAACGATTTACCCTCACCACTCATGCTTGATGTAAGCAGTATCACTTTATCATTCTTCTCCGGTAGGAGGAATTGTATATTCGTTCGTAATGCCCTGAACTGCTCGGCCAATACGCTGTGGCTATTATTCTTTACAGCTATAGCTACATCATTTTCATTGTGGCCTATTTCACCTAGTATAGGTACGTCAGACTGCGCGTATATATCGCTTTTGGCGATGATGCGTGTATTCAGCATACGCCTCAACAGGAAGATAACGATAGGTAAAATAAAACCAAGTAGCAATGCTGTGCTCTTTATCCTGGATTTATTAGGTTTCAGTGTTCCGGATTGCTCTGCCTGGTTAATAACTGTTACGTTGGCTACCGTGGCTGATTTTGCAACTGCAGTTTCTTCACGTTTCTTCAGCAAGTATAGAAACAGTTCTTCTGTAATATTCTGCTTACGCGAGTAATCTAGTATGATACGTTCTTTTTCCGGCACCTTGCGCACATTTGCATCAATAGTTCCACCTTCCCTTCTCAATGCATTGATAGTTACCTGGATACTTGTTTTGGTAGCTTGCAGGCTTACCTGCATATCGCGCCTCAATTGTTCCAGCTGTTTATCCACAGCTTTTACATATGGGCTGGTTTCTGTATTCGATATCAGCAGGCGTTCCCTTTCTGCCTGCAGGGTATTGTACCTTTCTATAATCTTACCAAGTGCACCGTCATCTACCAGCAGGTTCGATGGCACAGCTCTTCCCTGGTATCTTGTATCATTCAAATAATTTTCCAGTTCCTTCACTATACCCAGCTGCACTTCTTTACTCATTAGCTGCCTGTAGTTGTCCGTGGTGGTTTGCATCAGCATTTTGCTCTGCTCGGTAACATCCCCCGCAATCCTGTTTTTCTGCTTAAAGTCCTCTATCTTCTCTTCAATAATTGTCAAGTCCTTACTTACAATATTTAGCCTGTCTTCTATAAATTCAATTGTGTTATTGGCTATCCTGTTCCTGTCTTCAATATTCTTCTCTGCATATACCTTTACCAGCGTATCCAGTATGTCTTTACCTCTTTCAGGTATTTCATCGGCCATGGCAAGGTTCAGGTAGTTGGCAGCTTTATCCGGCCTCGATACGTCCAGGCCACCGGCATAGCCTGCCGCAATACCTGTTGGCTCCGATATTACAAATAAGTATTTAGCACCTTCTTTAATAGGTAATTCTGCCGTTTTTTCAACTGTAACATTACCTACAGGCAGTGCTATCAGTTGTCCTATCTTACCTTTCCAGCTACTTTTTTCATTGGATATGGTAAAATTTGTTTTGTCGTCAAAAATCACCTTATAACTACCGCCTTGGGTAATATTGGCAAGCACAGAATCTTCCATTACTATGCGAAAAGGGCTATCTCCGTAAAATTCGGTTGCCCTTACATTTCCATACTCAAAGTATTGCATGTTCAGCCTCAGGCGTTGCACTACTTTGGTCATCAGGTCTTTACTTTTAAGCACGCGCATCACGTTATTGATGTCACTATTCCTTCCGCTAATACCCAGTCCTTCCAGAATCATCTCATCATTTCTACCCGATGATTTACTATCGTTGATAAGGATCTCTGTGCTTACTCTGTATACAGGTATTGTGTATCTTAAGTAAAGATTTGAAATTATCATGGCAACTACCACGCTGGCCAGAAACCATGGCCACGCTCCTAAAAGAGTAGTAAACAGCCACCTGAGATTAAATATGCTTGTTTCGTTGTCTTGCCTTTGTTTACCTGAAAAGTTGTTTTCCATTTACTCTATATAGTTAACAAGACGCTTTTCGCCGGCTGATGCTGAGGGTGCCCGGCAGATATTAAAAAAAGTATTAACGCCTTGAATTTTAAGCGACAAAAGTAATTGAAAATTATAACAACACCCACCATTTCTACTGTCTTAAAAAAGATTTCATCTTGCCCTGAAAAGCGTGGCTTAAAGCAGACTATAAATCAGATAGCTTTGCTAACTATATATTTTAAACTACTTTTGGAAAAATTTCCCACTGATGTTCTTGAAACGAATCAAAAAAGACATATTTAATTATTTTCTATTAATTTCTTTGTCTATAATTTCGATTTTCAGTTCCTGTAGCAATGCTAAAAAAGTACCTTACTTCAAAAACATACCCGACAGCCTGGAACATCCCGTAGTAAAAACGCAGTCTACCTACACGGAACCACGTATACAATCTAACGATATATTATTTGTTTCCATACAAACATTAGATGAAACTCGTGCTTCCGGTAGTACAGTTACAGGTGGCGGCGGTAATGGATCTAACGACCAACTGATAGGATATACGGTAGATAGAAATGGCTATATAGAGCTGCCAATGGTAGGCAAAGTGAAAGTGGATGGCCTGACAACCACTGAAACGAAAGAGGTACTACGCGAAAAAGCCAGCAAAAATTACGTAGACCCGGTAGTGAATGTGAAGTTTATGAGCATGTATGCCAATGTGTTAGGCGATGTAGGCCGCCCCGGTCGTATACTGTTACCTAATGAAAAAGTGAGTGTCATAGATGCCATCAGCCTTGCAGGCGACCTTACCATTAGCGGTAAACGTGAAAATGTACTGCTGATACGCGAAGAAAATGGCGAGAAGGTTTTCGTTCGCCTGAATCTTAATAATACCGACATCTTTAAGTCTCCATATTATTATCTGCGCAGCGGCGATGTAGTATATGTAGAACCTAATAAGGCAAAAGCACGTACCAGCACTACAGATACATCCAGAGACAGGTATATCGGCTACGTAACATCGATAATTTCCCTGGGTGTGCTTATCTATACAGTATTTTCTAAGTAACAGATAATAACACTTAGCTGACCGGTAAAGCTTAAATAATAATTCAATAAAGGAGCGCTTGTATCAAGCGCTCCTTTATTGTTTAGCCCCTCTGTTAACTATAGAATGCGTGTATGCGGGCGGTAAATAATATATCTGTACTTCTGGTAAAATAATAAGGGGTAGCTTTCGCTACCCCTTATCTATATTTAAATGACCTTATTATTTGTTGTATTTCTTGTTTTCGTAGTATTTCCTTGTATCGCGGTTATAGGTGCCGTAAGCGCTAACAGGCACTTTAAACAGGGAATAACGGATACCAAAAGTTACCGGGAAAGTCATGATGCTGTATTTCAGGTCTTCGTAAGGGAATACCTGTGGCGCATCTGCCTCATAGCTCAGGCTCAATGACCTCCAGGCTACTTCTGCAAAAATGCCAATTTTCTCAGTAATATTAGCAGAGTACCCTACCTGCAGGCCATAACAAATACCTTTACCGCCATCCGGGCCTTTATAGGTTTCGTTTGCATTATACTTATGTGAATTGTTCCTGGCCGATACATAACCTATGGCCACACCTACAAATGCATGGCTGCCACCAAAGTCGAAGCGCTTATTAGCCACACCACATACCATTACGGTGTTTTTAGCGTATACCAGCTTTTTATCATCACCGCCTACAGAATCTATCAGCAGGTGGCCATTGTAAAAACCATCATACTTCTTGCTCGATTTAGAGGCAAGCTCCACCATATGCCCTTCCAGGCCCAACTGCCAGTTGTTTTTAGTAGTGTACAGCACTTTCAAATTTGTAGCATAGTTCATCAACGACTGGTCACCTTTATACACCATGTTATCACTAGGCGTAGTATTGATGCTAAAGCCCCCGCCAACACCAATTTCCAGCTCCTGTGCTTCAGCTTTGATACCTAATAATAACAAGACGAATAGCATTTTTTTCATACGGCAGATTTTACTGTGGTATTTCTAAATTTCAATATTTTAAAAAGATAAGTATAAAGCAAGCGTTAAATTAATCAAATTTCCGGTTTAGCTATAGTTTTTACAGTATTTTTTCAGGATAGGCGCCAAACCGCATTCACACCGCATTTCTTTATGGCAACCTTACATTGATAAGCATAAAAAAACCGGGATAGATAGCTACCC
>CAMLKS010000140.1 GCA_946480675.1 uncultured Bacteroidota bacterium | reverse complement strand
CAGTACTATCAGTATCAGCAGCAATGCTACGATGCCCATACGTTCGGTGCGGGTATACTGCAGGTATGCTTTGAAAAAAGATTTCATGAGTGCTGCCCGAAAATACTAAGCACCAAACAATTATCGGCACTTTATTTATTCTTCCTAATATTACACCCATGAAATCTTTTGCCAGCGATAACTATGCCGGTGTATTGCCCGAAGTAATGCAAGCACTTACAGCAGCCAACCAGCAACATGCCCGCTCTTATGGTGCCGATGACATTACCGAACGTGTACGCAAGCAGTTTCGCGAAGTGCTGGATGCCGATGTAGATGTGTACTTCGTATTCAACGGTACGGGTGCCAATGTGCTGAGCATTAGCAGTGCTACACAGTCTTACAATTCTGTGCTGTGTGCCGATATATCGCATATCTACAACGATGAATCTGCCGCGCCTGAAACCTTTACAGGCTGCCGCTTCTTTCCGCTGGCAAGCAATGAGAACGGTAAGCTAACTGCCGATGTTATCAAACAACGACTGATACGCAAAGGTGATATACATTATGCACAAACAAAGTTGCTATCGCTTACGCAGTCTACAGAATACGGGACGGTATACACCCCCGATGAAATAAAAGAACTAACCACGCTTGCCAAAGCACATGGTTTATATACGCATGTAGATGGCTCTCGCTTCTTCAATGCTGCTGCCGGCCTCGGCTGCCAACTGAAAGATATAACGACCCACGCAGGTGTTGATATACTATCACTGGGCGGTACCAAAGCAGGTATGATGTTTGGCGAGGCGGTAGTGGTATTCAATAAAGAACTGAAAGAGCATATTGCCTACAAGCATAAGCAAAGCATGCAGCTGGCATCTAAAACCCGCTTTATAGCAGCACAGTTTGAAGTCATGCTGCGCGATGAAACCTGGCGTAAGCATGCACTGCATGCCAATGCTATGGCGCAGTTGCTTTCCCAATCCATATCGCAATATCCACAAGTGCGTGTTACCAAACCGGTGCAGGCCAATGCCGTATTTGCAGAGCTACCCGTTAGCTGGAATGAAACCTTGCAGGCAAAGTATCCATTCTATATATGGAAAGAAGCTACCAACGAGGCACGCTTCATGTGTAGCTTCGATACTGCAGACGAGGATATTATTTCGTTTGCGGCTATGATGAAAGACCTGGGATAGTTAAGGTTTCAATATACCCTCTACACCCTGGTCTTGTTCTTGTCCTGTTATGGCGGCAACGCCCATTTTTATCAGTGATATAACGGCACCGTCTTTGGTATCCCAGTAATATGCTTCCTGTGTGCGGATGCGTATCAGGGTTATTTCAGGGTCATCTTTACCTTCTGTGAACCATGCCTTTTCTACACCATCCCATAGCTTTCTTATCTTTTCCCTGTCCACCAACACATCTGCAAAGCCATACACAGACAGATAGTGGCTATTACGTATATCGGCATACAGCAGTTGCACTTTATCATCCTGTTTTATCTCCTGGTTCTTATTGCTAGATACCCGGCTGAAAAACCAGATGTTTCCCTGCTCATCTACTTCCTGTGTAGACATAGGGCGGGTTGTCAAAGGCACTTCATCTATATGGGTGCAGAACATACATATATCTATACCCTCTGCCAGTTCTTTCAGTTTCCTAATGGCATCAGTACCTGCCAGGTTTTTAACGTCGCTCATAGCAATTCAGTTTTTTACTTATAAGCTAAAAACTATGCCATGGCTCTGTTACGGCTTCAGGTAAGGTATTCTCTAGTAACGTTCAGTTGTAGGCGAGTTATTCTTATTTAACACTTATACTTGCCTCCATACTTTAATAAACACATGGTTGTACACGATGCATAACCACCGTGTACAACCATGCCAAACCTGTAAAAATACTTTGTGCGAATATGTTTGCATTGCCGGTTTAAATAATGCCCACCTGTATTTCAGTAATATTATTTTCCGGGTTTGTGAAGTCCATGTTCAGATACAGTTCGCGCGTTTCGCCTGTTGTCTTCCTGCCTTGTGCAAATATTTCTGGCATGAATTTTCCATATACCTCCGGAAACCTTTCCCATGAGCCATAATGTATCGTGCTGGCGCATTTCAGGCCCGGTAGTTCTTTGGTTTGGAACTGAGGCGATTCTACATAGCCATTGATGGGCAGCAGTATCTCTAATGTGAAAACAGTGTCGGGCTTGCCATCGGCACCCAGGTAGCGCCATGTTATAGGCCCTGTTGGTAATATCTGTAGCCTTGCTGCTTCCGCATATAGCTGTGCGGCTATTATGCCTGCAAATGATCCTAAGTCTTTAAGTGTCGTTTGTTTGGTTTCAAACAGTGCTGTAACGGCCGGTGATGTTTTGATTTCCATTGCTTGTAGCTTTTTTACAAAGCAACGACGGGGTAGTGACAACCTTATGTCAGCAGGGGCTCACTTATTTTCAAATTGTAGTGTGCTGCTAGTTCTGCTACACGTTCGGTCATTTTTTCGCGCAGCGTAAGCGGCGATATGATACGTATCTGGCTGCCAAAGGATAAGAGCCAGCTGGCAATATAGTCGAGACAAGGTACCAGGAAGGTGATCTCTACGCGGTTGCCTTTACTTTGCTCGCTGCTGAAACCGAAATAGAGCTTTTGCTGCTGAATATATCTGGTAGCCGATTTATCGAATGAGATCACTACTTCTTCCAGCTTGTTTTCAGCCGACCATTTGGCTAAGTATTCTTTCAACGTCAGCTCGCGCGGGCGGAATACTTCGTCTGAATGTATAATCTTATTGATCCTGTCGAGGCGGAAATTACGATAATCATTGCGCAGGCGGCACCATGCCACCATATGCCAGTAATTGCTGATGTAATAAATGCCCACAGGCTCTACCATGCGTTCTGTATCCTGATTGCGGTGGCCGCTATAGTATGACAGATGTATGGCTTTTTTACTACTAATACTTTGCAGTATATCGTATATATGATTTGAATTGCCGGCAGGGTGGTGGTGATTGCGGCTTTTGAAAACATGGATGGCATCATCAATGTCTTCCGCAAATCCTTTTTCCGTACTGCGCAGCACGGCCTTTACTTTGTATAGTGCCGCTTTATATTGCTCTGCGGTGGCTTTATCTGTTAGTTTGTTGATAAGCTTTTCAGCAGTGATGAATGCCGTAGCTTCTTCTTTGGTGAACATAACAGGCGGTAGCTTATAGCCATCCATAATGCTGTAGCCCACGCCTGCTTCTCCTATGATGGGTACACCGGCCTCTTCCAGCGACTTCACATCGCGGTACACCGTGCGCAGGCTGATGCTGAAGCGGTCTGCTATTTCCTGCGCTTTCACCACCTTTTTCGATTGCAGTTGTATCAGGATGGCAGTAACTCTGTCTATGCGGTTCACGATGCTGTAGCTTGTGCTGTAAAAATAAGCCAACCGCGAGATACTGCCATCCAAAACTTACCACTTTTTAGGTGGCCTGCTCTTATTGAAACGCTTTTTGTTTGCAGGATTACCGGCATGTACTGCATCAGGGCGTTTAACGACCTGTTTGTTTTTAGGCAGGTTTATTTTTACCATGCCAGTATCACTTGCCGGGAAAGGATGACCTTCTACTACGGGTATCTGTTTGCCTATCAGTTTTTGAATGGCTTTCAGGTTGTCTTTTTCTTCTTCATCGCAAAAAGAAAACGCAATACCCGCTGCACCGGCGCGGCCCGTTCGGCCTATACGGTGTACATATGTTTCAGGCACTTCGGGCAGGTCGAAATTGATGACGTGCGACAACAGGTCGATATCTATACCACGTGCAGCAATATCGGTAGCTACCAGCACGCGTATCTCACCTGTTTTAAAATTATTCAATGCACGCTGCCTGGCGTTCTGCGATTTGTTGCCATGTATCGCTTCAGCTCTCACGCCGTCCTTATACAGGTCTTTTACCACCTTATCGGCTCCATGCTTGGTACGTGTAAATACCAGCGCACGTTCTATCGATTTATCTTTCAGTATAAACGCCAGCAGTTTTTTCTTATCCTTCTTGTCTACATACAGTATGTGCTGGTCTATCTTTTCGGCTGTGCTCGATACCGGTGTTACTTCTACTTTTTCAGGCCTGGTAAGTATGGTATCTGCCAGCTTCTGTATCTCCGGCGGCATAGTGGCCGAGAAGAACAGTGTTTGCCTTTTTACAGGCAGGCGTGCTATAGTCTTTTTTACATCGTGTATAAAGCCCATATCCAGCATGCGGTCAGCCTCATCCAGCACGAATATCTGCAGGTCTTTCAGGTTGATGTATTTCTGGTCTATCAGGTCCAGCAGCCTTCCGGGGGTTGCTACCAATATATCTATACCTGCATGCAATGCTTTTACCTGTGCGCCCTGCGGCACGCCACCAAATATCACCAGGTGTTTCAGACGCAGGTGTTTACCATACGCCGCGAAGCTGTCGCCTATCTGTATGGCCAATTCGCGCGTAGGCGTCAGTATCAGGGCCTTTATGGTTTTATGGCTGTTATCGATAGGTGGTTTACTCAGCAGTTGCAGTATAGGTACGGCAAATGCCGCCGTTTTACCAGTGCCGGTCTGTGCACAGCCCAGCAGGTCTTTGCCTTGCAGTACTATTGGTATTGATTCTTCCTGTACGGGTGTGGGTTGGGTATATCCTTCAGCTTCCAGCGCTTCCAATATGGGCGCTATTAAATTCAATTCTTTAAATGTCATTATTAGTTATATAGCCGGGCTAATACAATGAGGTAGGAACTCAGCAGATGAACTGCAAAAGTAGTGCATATATTTTTAATAGGTCTTATAGGGCTATCAGCGCTTCTTTTTGAAGTTGCGTTTTTTCTTATGGAAAGGCTTGTCTTCCCTTACCTCTGGTGTCGGGCCTAATGCTTCAGGCACGGGTAGTTTGGTTACCGGATGGCCCAGTAGTTTTTCTATCCGATGAAATTTATACTGTTCTTTATCGCTGATGAAGGTATAAGCTGTGCCTTTGCTGGCAGCACGTGCCGTACGGCCTATGCGGTGAATATAATCTTCACCTTCATGCGGCACATCGTAATTGATTACAAGGTCTATATCGTCTATATGGATGCCACGGCTAAGGATATCTGTAGCTATCAGTATTTTTATTTTTTTGGTGCGGAAGTCTATCAGCACCTGCTCGCGGGCTTCCTGTTCCAGGTCGGAGTGTATTTCGCCTACCGACATCTTCATACGTTTCAAATCGGCGGTAAGGCGCTTTACACTTAGCTTACTCGAGCAGAAGATCAATACACTTGCAAAGTCCTTTAACTGCAGTACGTGTTTTACCAATGGTATCTTCTGTTCATCAAAGCAAATGAAGGCACCCTGTTCCATCTTATCTGGCGGGCGGGATATCGCGATGTTTATTTCCGCAGGGTCTACCAGTATGGTATTGGCCAGCTTGCGGATGGCAGGTGGCATGGTGGCCGAAAACAGCAGGTTCTGCCGCTGCTTTGGCATAAAGGATATGATCTTTACGATATCTTCATAAAAACCCATATCCAGCATGCGGTCGGCTTCATCCAGCACCAGGTATTTCAGGTTTTGCAGTTTTACATAGCCCATATTCAGGTGCGATATCATGCGGCCGGGTGTGCACACTACTATGTCCACGCCCGATGATAAAGCTTTCTTTTCTGTAGCAAAAGAATCGCCGCTGCCACCACCATATACGGCTATGCAACTGATGGAGGTATAATAAGAAATGCCTTCCAGCGTCTGCACGATTTGTATAGCCAGCTCACGGGTAGGCACTATGATCATTGCATTAACACCGTGGTCGTTGTTCGTATGGTCTAGTATGTTCTGTATCAGCGGTAAAAGAAATGCTGCTGTCTTACCGGTCCCCGTTTGTGCAGATGCTATAATGTCCCTGCCATCTAAAATGAGGGGTATGACCTGCTCTTGTACAGGTGTCGCATTCTTATACCCCATCGACTCTATGCCATCCAGCACATCGTTATCAAAATCAAAATCAGAAAATTTCAAAGCTGTAGTCCCTTTAATGTGAACGGGTATAAAGATAAGGACTTGCTGCTTACCGCATTGTTTTTTGAAATTCTGCAATTGCTGCTGACATAGGGTTGTCACTACCCGGTTCTTTCTTTGTTGTGTAAACTAAAAAAACACGAACTATGTCACAGATCGAAGCACTTGTAAAAGAAATGGACCAGGAAGCGGCTACTACTCGCAAAATGCTGTCGCGCATTCCCGATGATAAATATGACTGGAAACCGCATGAGAAAAGCATGACCATCCGCCAGCTGGCTACACATATAGCCGAACTGCCATCGTGGGTATCATTGGCGCTGGATACAGAGGAACTGGACTTTGCTGCCAGCCCCTACAACCCACAGGTGATAAATAATACGAATGAGCTGATGGCGCTATTTGAAAAGGAATATGCAGCCGGAAAAGAGCGCCTGCAACAGGCAACAGACGCCGACTTGCTACCTAACTGGACATTG
>CAMLKS010000139.1 GCA_946480675.1 uncultured Bacteroidota bacterium | reverse complement strand
CCATATAGGGCGTGTCATTACCTTGCTGCCATTTGTTTCGTTCAGAAAGGCATCGCGCGCTTCCAGGTCTTTCAGCACTACAGTATTCAGCCAATAGTTGGCCCTGGCATCTGTACCTTCGGTAACAAATTGAATATCCTTACCGGCAAAATAAGAATTGTATATCTCTGCCAGTGCACGTTTATTATCCAGTATTGCCGATAGTTGTTCCAGTTGCGCACAGGCTACAGCTGCATTCAGGTTGGGCATACGGTAGTTATAACCTACTTCATCATGCACAAACTCATATGGGTGTGGTATTTTAGCTGTGGTAGATAAATGTTTGGCATGTTGCGCTACTTTTTCATCATTGGTAACAATAGCGCCGCCACCACCACAGGTAACTGTTTTGTTACCATTAAAGCTAAATGTACCCATCAGTCCAAAGGTACCCGTGTGCTGTCCTTTATAGTAGCTGCCTAATGATTCTGCGGCATCTTCTACCAGGACTATTTTATACTTATCGCAAATGGCAGCTATTTCATCTATCCTGCATGGAAATCCGAATGTATGCATCGGCACACATGCCGTTATACGCCTGCCCGATTGCTTATTAAAACACTGGCCATCTCTTACTTCTGCGTATTCAGTAAGGAAGCTCTCCAGTGCTTTCGGCGACATACCCATGGTATCTTTATCTACATCTACAAAAACCGGGATACCGCCACTGTGTGTAATGGCATTGGCCGTAGCCACAAAGGTTAGGGGTTGGGTTATTACTTCATCATCGCGCCGGATACCTGCCAGCACCAATGCCAGCTGCAGTGCCGTGGTGCCGTTGGTAATGGCTATGGCGTACTTAGCGCCTGTTATAGAAGCCATCATTTCTTCACACCGGTTTACATAAGCACCTACAGAAGAAACAAAGGTGGAATCAATGGTGTCTAAAAGATATTTCTTCTCATTGCCACCAAAATAGGGGGCGTGCAAAGGAACAAATGCTTCGGGTTCATTAAATGTTTCGCGGATGAATCGGATTACTTCGTTATACATTTTTGTATTTGTTATCGTCTGGGTTTAAGATAAATCCATCGTCCAATACTTTCTTTATCTGGCGTATGCCATCCGGTACTTTAAACATCAGTTCGAAGCCCAGTTTATTCTTTATTTTCTCGAAGGCTACACGGTAATCGCGCGGGTCTTCGTTCTTAGATACATATTTGATCTTAGCATCCGGTATCAGTTTCACTACTTCATCTACTATCATTTTCTTCTGGTAGTTTTCAGATGTATCACCTACGTTGAATACATCAAAAGATACCAGTTCGGCAGGGGCTTCTATTACACTTACTACCGAACGTGCCAAGTCGTACACATGACAATACGGGCGCCAGAACTGCTCACCAAATATTACCAGCTCGCGGCCCAGGGCCAGTTCCTTAGCAAATTCATTCACTGTCAGGTCGAAGCGCGGACGCAGTGACAAGCCATACACGGTAGAAAAGCGCAGGCAGGTGGGTTTACAATTATTGCTTTGTGGTTGTGACAGCAGGAATTGCTCTACGGCTACTTTCGTTTCCGCATATAATGATACCGGTGCCAGCGTAGACTCTTCTGTAACAAACTGGTTAGGGTCATCCATTTTGCCATAATTGCTGCAGGTAGATGCAAATACAAATTTGCTCGCACCCATTTCGTTGGCAACCTTATATAGCATTTCGCTACCCTTTATATTGGTGGTTTTTGCCAGTTCGGGGTTTTGTGCACAGGCGGGGTCTCCTACTATAGCAGCAAGGTGCGCTACGCAGTCTATGCCTTCCATAGCTTTACGTACATCTGCTTCATTGCGTACATCGCCCTTCACAAATTCAAAATCAGGCAGGTTCAGCAAGTCGATAATTGGCTCTCCGCCGTACATCAGGCTATCTATTACGCGCACTTTATAACCTTTATCCAGTAGCTGGCGTGTAAGAACGGAGCCTATATACCCGGCTCCACCGGTAACAAGTATTTTTTTAGACATAAGTGGTCAGGTGTAGGCAGGAATATTTCCCGCTATATAACAATAGGGCAAATATAGCATGGCCGCTTATGTAAACTAAGAAATGGCGCCTCGTTAACTAATAGAAAACAAATGAACCTGGTTTATACCAGTTCCAGTTTTGAATTCAGGAAAGGGTAGCGTTGCAATGTAGGCATGATGGAAGATTGCATTAGCTTACGCAATGCCTCTGCATGACGTATATGGTGCATATCCGTTCCACAGTAATCATAGAGGCCATTTGCCAGCATATCTTCGGCAGCCAGTTTTACAGAACGCCCGTAATACCCCGTCAGGGCAATGGTATTCAATTGCAGGTAACAGCCTCGTTCTTTCAATTCGCGATAGGCTTCTATATTGCCGTGATAATAAGCATAACGCTCAGGGTGCGCCAATATAGGCTTGTATCCTTTGGTCTGTATCTTAAAAAGTATTTCGCCAAAGCGTACTGGCTCAAACATAAACGATATTTCCACCAATACCTGGTTATCCGTTATTGTCAGCAATGGCTCATTTTCCAGTACTTGCATGAAGTGGTCATCAATGTAATACTCTGCAGCAGCTTTCACAGGCATATCTATATTACGCTCATGCAGGGCTTGCTGCAGGGTGTGCAGGCCGGCATTGATAGTGGCAGGATTATTAGGATAGTGGTCAAATTTTATATGCGGAGTAGTAATGATATTGCGGTAGCCCATTCCACGCAGTTGCTCTATCAGCTGGATACTGTCTTCTACGGTTTGTGCGCCATCATCCACACCGGGCACCAGGTGCGAGTGCATATCTGTGCCTATGAAAGACCAGTTTCCGTATTTTTCAGTATCACCTGTATGCGCTGCATCGTCAGCATCTTTTTTCTTAAAGCCAAATAACCTGGATAACATTCCCTGCTTGTCAATTTTTACAAATCTATTGATTATTTACCGCTGTCAAAAGCCATATCTATACAAAGCCTATGTTACCCGGGCATGATATTGGCAAAGCATTAAAGAAAAATGGCCTATCATTGCGCTTATTCCTCAAAATGAAGTTTTTATCCGCAGCCTGCAAATTGCTTTTAATACCGGTATTCCTTTTCGGAAAACAGTTTTCTTTTGCACAACAGGCAGCTAAAGGCAATCGTATACTTGTATTGCTCGATGCTTCATCGAGCATGAGCAGGGCATGGGATGACAGCACCACGCGATATAAAGCTGCCAGCACATTCATTAATGCACTTATCGACAGCACATACAGCAGGAATTACGCGGTAGAATTTGCATTGCGAGCCTATGGCCAGCAATCCGCACCTTCTCAAAACGATTGTTTTGATACAAAGATGGAAGTAATGTTTAGTCGTGATAATGCTACACAAATGGAGCTGCGCCTGCTGAGCCTGAAGCCTAAAGGCATCAGTAATACAGCGTTTGCGGTGGAAGAAGCTGTAAAATACGACCTCTCGAATACAGACCACTACCAGTATAGCATCGTAATAATTACAGACGGTGGCGAAAGCTGCGGTAATGATATATGCAATATTGCTCAAAACCTTAAAGCTAAACTGCCACCTATCTGCACCATTAGTCTTACGAACGATGCCGACGCTAAGAATGAATATGCCTGCCTCAGCAAAACATATACGGTTACACAGGCTGCCGATATTCCTCGCATTATAAAAGAGCTGCAAGGAAACTGCTGCAATGTACCATATCTTAGAAGAGCTGACGCGAAACTGGAATTGCCAAAGCCATCTGCACCAAAAATATCTAAACCAACTCCTGTTCAACCAGTAAAACCTGTAGTAGTATTTACCGATACTATAAAACCTAAGCCGCAACCAATAGAAGATGTAAAGCCAGCAAGAAAAAGCAGGATGATGGTATCAGATAATGAGGATGGCATTATAAACGGCTATCTGAAGGTATCTGAAGGCTTTTCTATTTCTGCTGCTACCTTGTTTTACATGCATGAGGGTAATTATAGATTTTATGCTAAACAACTGGAAAAGGATACTCAAAACCGCATACCGCTACCAGAGGGCGATTACCGCATTTTGTTCATAAAAGTGGGCCAGGAGATATATCGCGACTTCAAAATCCGGGCCGGAGCTGTTACAGACATAGGGCTATAAAAGCTACATGTACTATATTGCGTAGAGCAATAACATTGCATTGTATAGCTATGAATACTATTTTATTGGTAGAAGATGAAGCACACGTGGCGTCGCTTATTATACGTAGCCTTTCTGAAGAAGGATATGAAGTAAGCCTTGCGCCCGATGGCAGCACCGGTTTGGATATGGCTTTACAAAACAATTTCGACCTTATCCTGCTTGATATTATGCTTCCGGGCATTAATGGGCTTGAAGTATGTCGTAAGATACGTGCATCGGGCAGTACTGTTCCTATACTGATGCTTACTGCTTTAGGCACTACACAGAATATTGTTACAGGGTTGGATAGCGGTGCAGATGACTACTTAGTAAAACCATATAAACTTGCTGAACTGTTAGCACGGGTACGCAGCATGATCCGCCGAAATAATAATATTGGCATAAACAATGCAGATAATAACCCGGAACAAATACAAATAGCCGACCTGGTACTGAACCTGAAAGATAAAACTGCTGTACGTGCGGGACAGAAAATAGAACTCACAGCTACAGAATACAGGTTATTAAAATACCTGATGGCCAATAAAAGAAGGCTGGTATCCCGTATGGATATACTGGAAAATGTATGGGGTGTTGATTTTAACATGAATACCAAAGTAGTAGATGTATATGTTAACTACCTGCGAAAAAAGATAGACAAGGACTTTGACAATAAGTTAATACATACATCTATTGGCATGGGTTATATCCTGAAAGAAAGTTGATATGAAAATACAACACAGAACAGCCTTAATATTTGCTACACTTACCATCAGTATCGTATTACTGGTAAGTATGGTGGAATACTATTTTGTAAACCAGAATACCTTTGAAGATTTTTACAAACGTTTAGAGATACGTGCTATAATAGCAGCAAAGACAGAGTTTGAAAAGGCTGCAATGGGCACCAGCGCCTATGAAGAAATACGTAAGCTGCACCTTGAAACCTTACCCAATGAAAAGGAATACATCATACCCGTTAATCCGGCTACAAACCAACCCGGCAGCAACCCACTAAAAGTTGATGATAACTTCTTTAAAGAGGCCATATCAACTGGTAAAGCACGTTATAGAGATAACAGTACTTTTTACCTGGGCCATCTTTACGGTGATGATACCAGGAAATATATTGTGGTCATTTCAGCAAAAAATGAATTTATCGATGCATTCCTGTATAACTTCCGCACCACCATTATTATCAGTATCATATCTACTTCCCTTGTTTCACTGCTTATTGGTTTGTGGTTCTCCAATATTGTTATGAAACCTATCAGAAGTGTCACCCAGAAAATGCAGGATATAAGCGCTAGCCAATTACACCTGCGATTACCAACACCGGAAATTGGCAGAGATGAAATAGCTAACCTTGCCAAAACATTTAATAATATGCTCGACAGGCTTGAGTCTGCTTTTGAAACACAAAAGAATTTCATCAGTAATGCATCTCATGAGCTTAATACGCCACTTACCACAATTATAGGGGAGTCTGAATATGCTTTAAGCAAACCAAGAAATATGGACGAATATGCCGGTTCATTACATGTTATACTTTCAGAGGCAGAACGCCTGAGAAAGATAACCGGCAGCCTTCTGCATCTCGCCCAAACAGGTTATAATGGCAAAAATCAGGAATTTAAACAACTGCGCATTGATGAAGTACTTTTCATTGTGAAAGAAAATGTTGACAATATCATTCCGGAAAACAATGTATATATCAACCTGACCCTGATTCCGGAAGACCAGACCAAACTTCTGGTAAAAGGTAATCAGCAATTGCTGGAGCTGGCTTTGGCAAACATTGTGCTGAATGCTTGTAAATATTCTCGTAATCAACCGGTACAAATCACCCTTGCGGCTTCGCATCAAAAAGTAATATTAATAATAGAAGACCATGGTATCGGCATACCTAAAAACGAAATTGCTTATATATATGAGCCTTTCTTTCGCGCATCTAATACCGGTAGTTTCAATGGCTATGGCATCGGCCTCCCGTTATCCCGAAATATAATACGCATGCACAATGGCGAACTTGAAGTTACCTCGGAAGAAAATGTAGGTACGAAAATCAAAATAACATTGCCGTTGTACGTTTTATAAGTGATGCGTTAAAAGAGCTTAACATTTCTTACCTGTTTCTTACCAGATTCTTTGCACATTTTTACCTGTATCTAACCGCATCCTAACCTGGTAGCTACATTTTTGTACTCTAAAAAAATGTAGTTATGAAGCACCTTTTAATACCGACAGATTTCTCAATACAATCGCTGAATGCAGTACATGCGGCCATAGCAAAGTACGGCGATACACAGTTAAAAATTACTTTATTTCATTTACTGGCACCATCGCACGATATCAC
>CAMLKS010000138.1 GCA_946480675.1 uncultured Bacteroidota bacterium | reverse complement strand
TTTCCACTGTTTTCTTATTTAATTTTAGATAGATGCCCAACCAACTCGCAAAAGAATTAAGCCCGTATTTACTGCAACATGCTCACAACCCCGTCAACTGGTATGCATGGGGCGATGAGGCCTTTGAAAAGGCTGAAAAGGAGCATAAACCGGTGCTGGTAAGCATTGGGTACGCCGCCTGTCACTGGTGCCATGTAATGGAGCGCGAAAGCTTTGAGAACGAGGAGGTGGCGGCATACATGAACGAACACTTCATCAACATTAAAGTAGACAGGGAAGAACACCCCGATGTAGACCACCTGTATATGGATGCCGTGCAGGCCATAAGCGGTAGCGGCGGCTGGCCGTTAAATGTGTTTGTTACGCCCGGCAGGGTACCTTTTTATGGAGGTACTTATTTTCCGCCCCGGCCTGCTTATGGCCGCCCATCGTGGTTGCAGTTGCTGCAGCGCATGCATGAAATATGGACAGAGCAACCGGGTGAGGTAGAAACACAAACCAGCCAGATGCTGCAATACCTGAAACAGGCATCTGCCATAGGCACTACAGCAAAAGGGGAGAAGTGGGACAAAAACACTTGCACCCTGATGGCTGAAAACCTGCTGAAACATGCCGATAAGGAGAAAGGTGGGTTTGGCAAGGCACCGAAATTTCCGGGCACAATGTCTATCTCTTACCTGTTGCAGCACTATCGGTATACAGGTAATAAAGAAGCTTTGCAGCACGCATTCAAAAGCCTGGATGCTATGATAGAAGGGGGCATTTATGACCAATTGGGCGGTGGGCTGGCACGTTATGCAACCGATGACAACTGGCTGATACCACACTTTGAGAAAATGCTTTACGATAATGCTTTGCTGGTAACATCGCTCGCGGAAGCTTATGGCATTAATAAGGATAAAAAATATAAAATTGCTATAGAAGAAATCATTGGTTTTGTAGAAAAAGAATTAAGGGAACCGGGTGGGGGATACTATAGCGCCATAGATGCAGATAGCGAAGGTGTAGAGGGTAAATTTTATACATGGACATGGGATGAATGGAAGGCTATAATTGGGGAAGACGAAGTGTTGCAAGCCTATTTCGGTGTGTCAGAAAAGGGCAATTGGGAATACACAAATATCCTGCATGTAGCCGAGCCGGTAGCAACTGTGGCAGCACGCTATGATATGCCTGAAGTAGCGGTTGCGGAAAAAATAGAAGCGGCAAAACAAAAATTATTAGCAGCGAGAAATACACGTATTCGTCCGCTTACAGATGACAAAAGCTTATTGTCATGGAATGCACTGATGAATATTGCCTTGTGCAAAGCTGCACAAGCTTTGCAGGATGAAACCTACCGACAAAGGGCAGTCGCGCATATGGAATGGATGCTGCAAGCTTTCCAAACAAGTAATGGCCTTATGCATACATGGAAGCAAGGGAATGCCCGCATCGCTGCCAACCTGGATGACTATGCTTACCTGGTACAGGCTTTATTGCAGCTGGCATCCGTTAGCGACGATGAAGCATGGCTGCTGAAGGCAGATGAGCAGGTGCAAAAAGTAATAAGCGAATTTCAGCATGAAAGCAGCGTGTTTTTCTATTACACATCATCCCTGCAAAATGATATACCCGTGCGCAAAGTAGATATCTATGACGGGGCTACACCATCTGCCAACGCAGTAATGGCGCATAATTTGTATCTTTTAGGTATTGTCATGGAACGCACGGAATGGATAGAGCAAGCATATATTATGCTGCAGCGTATGGCATCATCTGCAGGCAGGTACACTACCTCGTTTGGCTACTGGGCGTGTTTATTGCAGCAATATGTGTACGGTATAAAGACGGTAGCAGGTATGGGTGAGGGTTGGGAAACCGGCAAAAAGGAACTGGAAAAGGAAATGGTGCCGGGTACCTTTTTGCTCACTTCAAAAAAAGAAATATCTGAAATTCCGATGCTGAAAGGCAAATATTCGGGGAAAGAAACAAGGGTATATATATGTACAGATGATGCATGTTTGCCGCCAATAGCCGATATAGCGCAGGTTTTGAAGCATTTGCATATGTCAGCAGATTGATTTACTTTGAACTAAAATGCAGTTTTACAAGCTTTTGAAATTCTTAACAAATTTTTTTTTGAAGCTTGCATTTTTGGAAAAATCTTTAAATATTGTGCAACGGTTTTGTAGGGGAAACTACCTGCAAGCCAAAAAAATTACTTTATTTGCCTAATCGCAAAAACAATAATAACAGTAGTATGAAACAACTTTCCCTGAAGATCTCGGCTGTAGCATTACTAGCACTGGCTGCCAGCTGCGGAAAACCGGGTAACGGAGGTCAGCTTGTAGGTGAACCTACAATGATGACATACAGGCCCCCTGTTCCGCTAGGCATGGTGTATGTACCGTCTGGAATTTTTAAAATGGGAGCAAGTGACGAAGATGTTCGCGGAAGGAATGATGCGATGATACGCACAGCGCAGATGACAGGTTTTTACATGGATGCGACAGAAATCTCAAATGCTGAATACCGTCAATTTACCAATTGGGTTCGTGACTCTATAGCGCACACTACGCTGGGCGATTTTATAGACGACGCTGATGGTAACCAGCGCCTGGATATGAGGAAGAGAATAAACTGGAGGGATCCGGACCTGCAAGATCAGTTGGCTGCTATGTATATCCCTGCTGACCAAAGCGGCTGGGGCAAGAAAGAATTTGATAATTCTAAGCTGGTTTATCATTACGAAACCTATGATTATAGCGAGAACGTAAAGAACGCCGGTCAATCAGCTACCAACTTCAAAAGGAAATATGATGTGGCTATCTACCCCGATACTACTGTTTGGGTAAAACAGCTGTCATATTCATATAATGAACCGATTGCTTTGCAATACAACTGGTTCCCTGCCTTTAACCAATATCCTGTAGTGGGTATTAACTGGCACCAGGCAAATGCATTCTGTAACTGGCGTACCATGCTGTGGAAGCAAGACCGCGAAAAGAACAAACTGTATTTCGAAGGCGAGTTTGCATTGCCTAGCGAAGAACAGTGGGAATATGCAGCACGCGGTGGCCGCACAGAGTCTCCATATCCTTGGGGCGGACCGTACCTGGTTAACAAAAAAGGTTGTTACCTGGCCAACTTCAAACCTCAACGTGGCAACTATGCTGCCGACGGTGGTTTGTACACAGTGCCTGTTGACCGCTACTGGCCAAACGACTACGGTCTGTACAACATGGCCGGTAACGTAGCTGAGTGGACTGCCAGCTCATACTTCGGTACAGCTTATTCAACTACATCAGATCTGAATCCTGTAGTGGACTATAAAATACGCGAAAACGATCCTCAATGGATGCGCCGTAAAGTATTACGTGGTGGCAGCTGGCGCGATGTAGCGTTCTACCTGCAAAATGGTACACGCGATTATGAATATGCAGATACGGCAAAAGCGTATATCGGTTTCCGTTGTGTTTATCAGCAAATTGCACCTGCATTAACTAACAGGCGTTAATATAAATAACTATAAATTTTAATCAGTAATTTTTCAACCTTTAAGAAAAACAAAATAAAATGGGTTCTGTAGCACTGTTTTTCGAAACCAAACAGGGTAAGTATATTAAAAACCTGATCATTGGTCTGGGTGCCTCTGTGGTACTGATGGGAGCACTCTTTAAAATCCAACACTGGCCAGGTGCGGGTGTGATGTTGACAGCGGGTATGCTTACCGAAGCATTCATCTTTGCACTGCTTGGTTTGCTCCCACCTCATAAAGATTACTATTGGGAACGCTTCTACCCCAACCTGGATGAAAATCCACATGTGGAAGCCTATCGTAAAGGAACAAAATTTGATTCTGGTGCAGGTAAAGTATCTCCCGGCGCTTCATTAGATAAAATGATGGAAGATGCACAGATCACACCTGCTAACATCCGCAAACTGGGTGAAAACTTCCAACGCTTCGGTGTGGTGGTTGAACAGATAAAAGATATCTCTGATGTTACTGCTGCAACTGGTGAGTACTCTCAAAGTGCACGTGAAGCTGCAAGTGCCCTGGGCGAAATGAAAAATACTTTCGTGGGTGCATCTAATACTATGGCATCATTTAATAATGCTGCTGAAGACACAGCTAAATTCCACGAGCAGGTAGTAGTGCTTTCAAGAAACCTGGGTTCTCTGAACCAGATATATGAAGTGGAACTGCAGGATGCAAACAACCACCTGAAAGCAATGAACAAATTCTACAGCAACCTGGTAAGTGCATCAGATGCAATGGCATCAAGCGCTACAGATGCGGTAGCTGCGAAAGAGCAAATAGCACAGCTGTCTAAAAACCTGACAACGCTGAACCAGATATATGGCAACATGCTGGCTGCTATGCAAGGACGCTAATTCAAGCATTGATAATAAGTAAAGAAATTAATTTAAGTAACTCCCTAAATTTTTTGCAGCATGTCAATGCCTAAAGAGCCGCGGCAGTTAATGATCAACCTCATGTACTTGGTGTTGACTGCCATGCTGGCCCTAAACGTATCCTCTGAAATCCTGCATGCGTTTAAAACCATTAACCAGAGTATTACTGCCTCAAATGCTTCTATCGAGCAGAAGAACGATGCTTTATATAAAAGCATGAAGGATCAGGAATCGCAAGCTGGCCAGGAAGAACGTATGCGTCCTTTCAATCAGAAAGCTGATCAGGTGAAAGAGCAGGCTGCCAGTATGATCAAATATCTGGAAGACTGGAAAAATAAGATAATTGAAGAGTCTGGTGGTAAAGAGGAAAATGGTGAGATTAAAAGGCAAGATAATATCGATGCCAGTACTTTGCTCTTAGTTGAGAAAAAAGGTGGTGATGAGATAAAAAAGAAGCTGAACGATCTGCGTGATATGATGGTTGGTGTTATTGATCCTAAGTTTAAGGAGCAATTCATGAAAGAACTGCCGATTAAAGTGGTGGAACCTGAAAAAACAGATAACAATCCACGCGCAGACTGGGCTACAGGTTATTTCTATAACATGCCTACAATGGCTGTTGTTACATTGCTTTCTAAGTTTCAGAATGACGTAAGAAATAGTGAAGCTGTAATCATCAACCAGTTGGCCAGGGAAGCTGGTGACATCCAGGTTAAATTCGACGAAATCCAAGCTATAGCGGTTCCTAAAAACAGCTATGTACTAGCCGGGCAGAAAGTTGAAGCCAGCATCATGTTGGCAGCCTACAACAAAGCTGTTAACCCTCAGGTTTCGTCAAGCTCAGGCCGTGTGGCTAAAGTTGAAAATGGTGTAGCCTCTTGGGAAACTTCAGCAGCCGGTGTTGGTCTGCAAACCGTTCGTGGTAAAGTAACGCTGGATATGGGTGGCCGTGTTGAAACACGCGACTACGAGTTCACTTACATGGTGGGTTCAGAAGGTGCCTCTATGCAGCTGGATAAAATGAACGTGTTTTACATTGGCGTACCTAACCCGATAACAGTTTCGGCGGCAGGTTATTCACTGGAAGATGTATCCGTAAACATACCTGATGCAACAGTTAAGCCACTGGAAACAAAAGGGCACTATGAAGTAATGGTTACGAAACCTGGTAAAGTAATGGCAGACATCAATGCTAAAACTGCCACAGGTACTAAAAGAGTGGGTGGACAGGAAATACGCGTAAAACGTATACCTGACCCGGTAGCTAAGATTGGTAAATATAGTGGCGGCCGTGTGCCTAGTAACGAGTTCAAAGCTCAGCTGGGTATCCAGGCAGCTCTTGAAAACTTCGATTTTGATGCTCGTTTCGTAGTTACCAGCTTCGAGTTCAGCCTTGTTCCTAAGCGTGGAGAGCCTATTGGTCCGTTCGCTGTGAAAAGTGCAAGGTTCAGCGATAACAAGCAGGTGGTAGATGCTATCGGTAGGGCAAAAATTGGTGATAAACTTTATTTTGAAGAGATTAAGGCGAGAGGCCCCGACGGTACAACGCGTTCGCTCAATACTGTAGGTATAACTCTTATTCAGTAATTTTACTAACTTTAATAATTAGCAAATCGTTTCAGGATTATGAGTATCCGTAGATCATATAGAATTGCTGCTACCGCTGCTTTACTTTTAGCAAGCAGTGTATCATTCGCTCAAACTGCAGACCCTGCTGTTTCTGGTTATAACAGCCTTGATGGTGTTAAAGACGACTGGAAACCATCTTTGGTAAGAGATGGGGTTTATGACAGGGTAGCTCACATCAATACCCCTTTGACACCACAGTCAGTTCGCGAGGCTGACATCATGTGGAAAAAAAGGATCTGGCGTGAGATAGATATCCGCGAAAAGCAGAACATGGCATTCCGCTATCCCGGTGATGATTACACTGGTGGTGGTTATTTCATCGAAATAATACTGCATGCTGTAAAAAATGGCAAGATCAAAGCCTATTCTAATATGGATGACAGGTTTACTACAGCTCTTACCAAGGAGCAAATCCTTGAACTGCTGATAGGCCAGCCGGATACGACCATGGTTGTTGACCCTGTAACAGGCGAAGAAACCGTTAAGATCACTCAAAAAGAGTTTGACCCCGATGTGGT
>CAMLKS010000137.1 GCA_946480675.1 uncultured Bacteroidota bacterium | reverse complement strand
GCCACTTGCTGTTTTGATAACTGTATACAATGCCTTTGGTAGTAGCTATCCACAGGTCTTTACCGCTTGCCAGTATAGATGATGCTGAATCTTCTGTACGCGGCAGGTTCAGCGGCTTGCTTTTTCCATCTACAATGCTGTACACTTTATTGCCCGCTATGCAATACACCACACCATTATCCGCCGGCTGTATAGATGATACGGAATTGCTACTTGGGTTTTCGGGCGATTGAAATACATAGTGCCGGAACGATTTACCATCATACCTTGATATGCCTTTTGGTGTGCCTACCCATATATTGCCCTTCTTATCTACCGCTACTTTGCTAACGGTGTTGGTGGTCATGCCATTGCGCACGGTATAGTTGGTAAATACCCGCCCATCGTAGCGCGATAAGCCCCCCAATGTGCCTATCCACAAGTGGCCGTATTTATCCTGCGCTATGCTGGTAGCCTGCGACTGAATGAGGCCGTTCTCTACATTCAGATTGTAAAAGGGGTAGCGTTGTGCCATGGCCGTTGCACAGCAGCATAGCAATAATAGTATGGTATAAAAACGTGTTCTCACTGTTGCTGTGAAGTTACGCTATTCAATGCATACGCTAAATTCCCCCAATCAGGGTGAGGGGTAAAAAGGGCAAATCCCCCGCGGTGGGGGACAGCTTACATAACCACCAACGGTACTTTTGAAACATAAACGCCCGCAATGCAGAACAGGTATCTTTTCCTTACGATTTTAAGCTTTTTTGCTGCCATAAAAATAGCGACTGCTGCCCCCGGAAACATTACGGGCATAGTGAAAGATGATGCTGGCAACCCGGTAGCTACGGTAAACATCGTACTACTGAAAGAAGATGGCAAGACACTGGAGAAAGCCGTTATCAGTAACGATAGTGGAGTATATGCGCTGGATGATATAGCTGATGGCACCTACCTGCTGAAAGCCAACCTGGTAGGGTATGAGCCCTATACATCTGCCAAACTGACCATAGCGGCAGGCAATGTATCGCTACCCGATATCGTACTGAAAGCCAAAGCCAATACACTGAAAGAAGTGACTGTAGCGGTACAAAAGCCACTGATAGAAATAAAGGCCGACAAGCTGGTGGTGAACGTGGAGAACAGCATAGTGAATGCAGGCAGCTCGGTACTGGAAGTAATAGCCCGTTCGCCCGGTGTGCGTGTAGACCAGAATGATAACATCAGCCTGAAGGGCAAGGCAGGCGTGAACGTAATGATAGACGGCAAACGCACCACTATGAGTGGTAGTGACCTTGCCAACCTGCTGAAAAGTATGCCATCGAGCGCGGTAGACCAGATAGAGATCATTACCAACCCATCTGCCCGTTACGATGCGGCAGGCACTGCGGGCATCATCAACCTGAAAATGAAACGTGATAAACGCATGGGTATGAATGGCAGCGTAAATGCCTTTTATGCGCAAGGTGTGTACCCCAAAGCAGGCGGTGGCTTTATGCTGAACTATCGCAACAAAAAGATAACCGTGAATGCGGGTTATAACAATTCCTATCGCAAGGGCTTCAACCACCTGACACTGTACCGCAGCTTTTATAACAACGGGCAGTTTGAAAACGCCTACGACCAGGATAATAACAGCATCTTCAATATATACCTGAATAGTGGTAATGCCAGTATAGATTATGCAGTGACGAAGAAGACCACCATAGGCATCAGCGGGAGTATAGATAGAAACAACTTTGATGTAGATGGCAGAAACTTCTCTAAGATATTGGATGCGGGCCGCAGCCTGAGCTCATACTTTACCACCATCAACACTTCTGAAAATGCAAATGCCAACTATGCAGTGAACCTGAACCTGCGCCATAAGATAGACAGCACAGGTAAAGAACTAAGCATAGATGCCGACTATGGCCGATATACCAACCAGCGCGACCAACAGTTTACCACGCGGTATATAGACCTGCAAGGTGCCGACTACCTGCCACGATACCTGCTGGTAGGCGACCTATCGGGATATACGGAGATACGCAGTGTGAAAGCGGATTATGTGCATCCGCTAAAAAATAACCTGCGACTGGAAGCGGGGCTGAAAATGAGCTATGTGACACAGGATAACGATGTGCAGTTCTTCGACCGTAGTAATGGTGGCAACGTGTTTGATACGACGAAGAGCAACCACTTTATCTATAAAGAGAATATCAATGCAGGGTATGTAAATGCCGCTAAAGACTGGACGAAATGGAGTGTGCAGGCGGGCTTGCGTGCAGAGCAGACATTGGCCAAAGGTGAGCAGGTTATCAATGCACAGAAGTTTGACAGGAACTATACACAACTCTTCCCCAGCTTTGCCGTGCAGCGCCATATCAATGCCAATAACGATGTGGGCATCACACTGAGCCGCCGTATCAACCGTCCTAACTATGAGCAGCTTAATCCGTTCAAATATTATTTAGACCCCAGTACGTACCGCACCGGCTATCCTTACCTGATACCGGAGCTGATATACAATGCGGAACTATCGTACACCTACAAGCAGCGCTTTGTTACCAGCTTTGCCTATAGCTATCTGAAAGACCCGATAACAGAAGTGATACAACCCAGCGATGACACCAACCAGCGCCGCGTAACCGTGCAGACAAATAAGAACCTTACCAAGCAATTGTTCTACAACCTGAGTGGTTCTTACCAGTTTCAGTTCTTTAAATGGTGGAGCAACGTAACCAATTTCAATTGTTACTATAGTGAGTTTCACGGTAATATAGCCAACTCTGTGCTGAGTAATGGACTTGTAACTTTTGAACTGAATACTAGCAATAGCTTTATGCTACCCAACAATTGGTCTACAGAAGTGGGGCTGTTCTATCAAAGCAAACAAGTGTATGGCTACATGACCATAGAGCCACTTTGGGGATTGAGTGCGGGGATACAGAAGCACCTGTTTGATAAACGGGCAACTATAAAACTGAATGCTACTGATATATTCTGGAAGAGCTATCCAAGAGCCACATCCGTCTATAGTAATTACACAGAATCGTTCACTGCCCAGCGCGAAACAAGGCAGGTGTCGCTCACATTTACATACCGCTTTGGCAAGCGTAGTGTAGCGCCTGTAAACCGCCGCAGAGGTGGTGCAGAAGATGAGAAGCGCCGGGCAGGTACGGGGCAGGCATAAGATATGTACAGTTGAAGTAAGTCCCCCTGAGTTGCATTCCTGCAAACAACCAAATGATCAGGGGGCCTTTTCTTTTTTAACGTTTTGTTAGTTGGCTTAAAGCCAGGTGCTTAGCTGTGAGGCACAAGAAAGCACAATTATGAAGGCATAGTTTTTTGATACATCAACGCTAAAAAAACTGATTTATGAAAAAGCTCTTTTTGATCGCATGCCTCGGATTAGGATTGATCAGCACTGCTGTTGCACAATCGCAAACACAAAACCAGCCGCAACCGAATACAAACACAGGTACCGGCCCAACTAAGGAAGACAAAAAAGAAATGAAAGCAGAAAAGAAAGCTGCCAAAGCAGAAAAGAAAGAACTGAGTGGCAATGAACGTAAAGCAAAGAAGAAGGAAGTAAAGGCGGAAGCAAAAGAAAACAAGGCTGAGATCAAAGAAGAAAAGAACAAGTAATTTATTGCATCAACCCGGTGCATATTAAGAAGGCTTACAGTTAATTGTAAGCCTTCTCGTTTGTTGTATAACAGTATGATTACAGCTTGCCTGCTTTGATTTCTTCTACCACCGATGGGTCTAATAGAGTAGAGGTATCGCCAATATTATCCAGGTCGTTCTCTGCTATTTTGCGCAGGATGCGGCGCATGATTTTGCCGCTGCGTGTTTTAGGCAGGCCCGATACGAACTGTATCTTATCCGGTTTGGCTATAGGGCCAATGATGCGCGACACGGTTTGCATGATATCCAGCCTTGTGAGGCTTTCATCGCCATGCGTGTTGCTATATACAATGTATGCATAAATGCCCTGTCCTTTCACATCGTGCGGGTAACCAACTATGGCACTCTCTATCACACCTGCATGCATATTGATGGCATTTTCCAGCTCGGCAGTGCCTATGCGGTGCCCGCTTACATTCAGTACATCATCTACCCGGCCTGTGATGCGGTAATTGCCCTGCTCATCGCGGTAGCAGCCATCGCCGGTAAAATACAGGTTGGGGTATGTGCTGAAGTATGTGGTCCTGCAACGCTCGTGATCGCCATAAGTAGTGCGGATAATAGATGGCCATGGAGCCCTGATACAGAGATTGCCGCTTACATTGTTCTCTGTTATTTCATTACCATTTTCATCTACCAGCATGGGGTGCACACCGGGCAGTGGCAGCGTAGCATACGATGGTTTTGCAGGTGTTACCCCTGCCATGTTCGATATCAGGATACCGCCGGTTTCCGTTTGCCACCAGGTATCTACTATGGGGCATTGCTTTTTGCCAATATTTTCGTTCAGCCAGTGCCAAGCTTCCTCATTAATAGGTTCACCCACAGAGCCCAGCACCTTAAGGCTGCTGAGGTCGTGGCCATGCACCGGCCCTAAACCATAACTCATCAGGCTGCGTATGGCAGTAGGTGCGGTGTATAGTATGTTTACTTTGTATTTATCTACAATATTCCAAAACCTGCCGGCATCGGGCCATGTAGGCACGCCTTCAAATATCAATGTAGTAGCCCCGGCACCCAATGGCCCGTACAGTATATAGCTATGCCCCGTTATCCACCCAATATCTGCCGTGCAGAAATGAATATCGCCGGGTGTGTACTGAAATACATTCACAAATGAATACGTGGTATATACCATATACCCACCGCAGGTATGCACTACACCCTTAGGTTTGCCTGTAGAGCCCGATGTATATAATATAAACAGCGGGTCTTCTGCATCCATCTCCTCTGCAGGGCAGTCGGGGTTGCCCATTGTTTCCACTTTCTTTATTTCATCTTCCCACCACACATCGCGGCCTTTTATCATGCTGACAGGCGTATGCGTGCGGGTAAGTACGATGACCCGTTCTACAAATCTGCATTGTACCAATGCATCATCTATCACATTTTTGAGCGGGATATCTTTATTGCCGCGGTATGCACCATCGCAGGTAATGATGCATTTAGCCTGTGCATCCTGCAGCCTGTCGGCAATGCTTTGCGCGCTGAAGCCACCAAATATCACAGAATGTACGGCACCTATACGTGCGCAGGCCAGTATGGCTACAGCCAGTTCAGGCACCATACCCATATAGATGCATACACGGTCGCCTTTTACCACCCCATTGTTCTTCAGCACATTGGCAAATTGTATTACTTTATGGTGCAGGTCGCGGTAGGTTATCACCCTGTGATGTTCTTCAGGGTCGTTGGGTTCCCATATAATGGCAGGTTTATTGGCCAGGGTGCCTAAGTGCCTGTCAAGGCAGTTTTCCGTTACATTCAATTTGCCACCGGCAAACCATTTTACATCAGGGCCTGTAAAATTCCATTCCAGTGTTGTGTGCCATTTCTTTTTCCATAAAAATGTAGATGCTACTGCTGCCCAAAAACCTTCGGGGTCTTCTACACTTTTTTTCCATGCAGCATTATATGCTTCCAGCGACTTGATTTGATATGGATAAGACATGATCTGTGTTTGTCCATTTAAGTTACATAGTTTATCTGTATGTACATGTATAATACACCCGAAATATTTTTATCCGGTATACATGGCTGTTGTTTCTCTGTTTAAACGGGATCCACTACTTTCTTTTTCCTGCCGGATATAAATTTAATGATGACAGGGGTGGTAGTAACCACTACAATTCCGATGACGATTTTTTCGAGGTTGTCTTTTACCCATGCATTTTCGCCCAGCAGAAAACCAGCCCCTGTGATACTGCCTACCCATATAAAGGAACCCAATATATTATACAATGAAAATTTGCGTCCATCCATTTTTACCATACCGGCTACTATGGGGGCAAATGTTCTGACTATGGGCAGGAACCTGGCCAGTACAATAGCGCTACCGCCTTTTTTTTCATAGAAATCGTGCGCCTGCATTAAATATTTGCGTCTAAACAAACGACTGTCTTTATGCTGCAACATATCGCCAAACTTATTGCCGAACCAATAGCCCAGGTAATTGCCTAAAATACCTGCCAGTGATATCAGGAAAGTCCAGTATAGCAGGGAGAATAAAGGGGCACTATCGGGCATAACGGCATTAGCGATGAGCATGCCGGCTATAAATAAAAGCGTATCCCCCGGCAGAAAGAATCCGATAAATAAACCTGTTTCCGCAAAGACGATAAATAATATGATGTACAGGCCGCCATGTTGTATGATCCAGTCCGGATTCGTCAGGTTATGGAATAATGCTAACAGTTCATTCATAGTTTCATTTTTTACCAGGCACTGCCTATACAGAGAGGCCCCGCCTGCAGATGTTTGTATGTTTAAATTGATATTATGTGGAATGCAAAAAGATTCCTTTGCGCAATGACGCTGCGAATAAAATTTATTGTCTGTGTTTTGGAGTGGTTGATGGTATCAACCCGAAATGAAGACGTGGATCTGCTAAATCAGAACAACGTGTATCTGA
>CAMLKS010000136.1 GCA_946480675.1 uncultured Bacteroidota bacterium | reverse complement strand
ATCATAGAATATACGCATGGTGTAAGCACCGCCAGTATACCACCTGTAAGCGCTGCGAAGAACAACCATATCAATGATTTCTGTTCCTCTTTTGTTTCACTGGTTGTTGTGTTTTGTTGCGGATCGTTATTATCAGTTGCCGCCGGGGCTGCTATGGTGTTTTTTTTTACCGTATCTATTTCAGCTGCAGTACTGTCTGTTGTTACTGCAGCACCGGTAGCAGTGTTTGGCAGTGAAGGGTCATTGATAGTAAATGTGAATGATTTTGTTTTAGGCGGCAGACAGGTTTGGTCGTTACAAACCTGGTACATATACTTACCGGTTATTTTACCATTGGTATCTACTGCAACTGTTTGTACAAATTCCACCTTTTTATAGTAGTGAACCGTACCTACCTCTTCTATTACTTCATCTATTTTCTTTCCTCTTTCAGAAAGCTTCCCCGATAATTTGTAGTTAGGATTTTTTGTAAACTCAAATTCAGGGGGGAGAAGCGTACCATCGCCACCCGGCTCTAATGAATAGATATGCCAGCCATCCTTTACCTCTACATCGAAGATCAGTTCGTATTTATTACCATCTTTCTTCTTCGCCTCAAACTTCCAAACGGTAGGGTCTTGTATCACTTGCGCCTTCAGGCCAAATGATATAAGGAAGGTTAAAACCAGCAGCGCTAATGGCCTTGCTATTCTTATCATGTTATGGTACTTTCTTTGTAATAAGAAATGATTCCGGAAAAATAACGTTGGGTGATACCCAACGTTTTATGAAAACTTTAAAGTTTAGTTCATCCTGCTGAAAGCCTCCAGTATAACCCTGCCGTCTATATTGTGCAATGCATCGCTGCAGGCACGCTCTGGGTGCGGCATCATACCAAATACATTGCGGCCTTCGTTGCAAATGCCTGCTATATTGTTAGTAGCACCGTTAGGGTTTGAATCTATATGCACTTGCCCTTGCTCATCGCAATAGCGGAATACCACCTGGTCGTTAGCGGCCAGCTTTTCCAGCGTAGCGGCATCTGCCTGGTAGCGGCCTTCGCCATGTGCTACGGGTATCTTCAATATCTTGTCGCCTACATTCTTACCTACAAAATTTTTATTGTCTTCGGATTTGATAAATACGTTTTTGCAGGTAAACTTCTGGTGGTCGTTCAGCAGCAGCGCGCCGGGCAGCAGGCCCGATTCGCACAGTATCTGGAAACCATTACAAACACCCAGTACCTTACCACCATTATTGGCGAAATTCACTACTTGCTCCATAATAGGGCTAAAACGCGCCAGCGCACCGCAGCGCAGGTAGTCGCCATAAGAGAACCCCCCCGGCAGTACAATGCAGTCATCTTTGGTAAACATGCTCAGGTCGCGGTCTTTGTGCCACAGCATTACTACTTCCTGTTGCAGGTCATCTTTCAGGGCATGCATCATATCCCTGTCGCAGTTGGAGCCCGGGAAAACTATAATTCCGAATTTCATTATATAGATTAAGCAGTTTGTTATTTAATAGCCAGCTGGCAAAAGAGCACAAGCAACAGCGAAAAATAAAACGCAAAATTACTAAACCATTTAGTTTTTTCCACGCTTAATGCCGGGGCTATAATAAGGCTCAATGCAGGCATAGCCACCAGCCATATACTGGTTTCCGATATATCTGTACCTATAGCCACCGCTATAGACATAAACAGAAAGGCAGCAATGGAACTCCACATCCGGCGCATATATACGCTGGCCTTAGGCATGTAGCCCTGCAACGTGTATACCCCCGAAAAGAACAGAATGACAACACCTACTACTGTTCCTATCAGGTAGAGGGGATTGGAAATATTACGCGGCAATGACATTCCTATTTCCGGCCATAACCTCAACGTTGGCAACTTATCTACCAGGAAAAGAATGGCTGTATACAAGTAAAAAGGCGTAAGGTATCCCACTATACCTACTATCCATTCTCCTGCATTGAATGTGCGCAGCATCAGCAATACCATGAATAATAACAGCAAATAGGCCACTGCCTGGAAGTGCAGGATGCCAGCTATGCTTAGCACAAAGCCGGTATTGAATATATGCTTGCGTGGCTGTGCTGCCTGGTGAAAACCCAGCAACATATCTATGCCGGCTATCAGGCACCAGTTTACCAGCAGGGTTTCACTAAAGCTGCTAAAGGGTGGGTATAATGATGTAAGAAGGATATACAGGAATGCTACCACATAAGTAGGTTTGGCCTGCAGCCGGTGTTTTACCGATACAGCATTGAGATAAATAGCCTGTCCGTACAGCATAATAGCAGCCAGCATGGTAAATGCAAAGCCGCTATTGCGAAAAAAGAAATTAAAAAAGCCTACTACTGCGCTAAACAGTACATGATGCTCCGGCACCACAGGCAACACGGGGTGGCTCAATGCCTGCAGTTTTACCAGCAGTGTGACTATAAATAGTATTATAACGGTATATGGACTGTTATTCCGAACGAGGTGCAGCACTCAGTAAAGCTAATTTGCAGCTAAAATACAATTTTGGCAAAGCAGATTTGCCTTTTACGTAAACAAGGCACAATTATTTCACGTGCTGCTATCTGTTTGGCAGAGCGTGGCAACCAGTCGGCATCCTGACCATCGCCCGGCGCTAACGAATGAATATCAGTTCTTCCGCTGGCATCCATTGTAGCCAGTTGCACACGAGAACGGGATGTATTAAAATCATTGAATAAAAAACCGATAGCGCCGCCCGTATTTATCAATGCATAGGAAGAGAACATACCCCCATCTTCCTGCGAATACTGGTCTTTACGAATAAAGGTATTCCATTCCATCTGCCCGGTTGGGTCGTAAGAAAGCACCATAATATCGTTGTAATGATATTCGCGCACCGTAGCGCCCATAGTTGGGTAGTAGAAAGAGTAATAACCGAAGCCGGGTGAATAGCTATTGCGGGTGGTCACAAAATAATCTTCGCTTATCAGCAAGAAACCACCATCGCTTTTCACTATCAATTGCCTTACCTGGTGATCATTAAATGCACGTTTTTTGCTGTTACCGCCTGTGGCATTGCGCATGCGGTCATCAAACGGCATCAGCCTTGTTGGCTGAAAGCTACCTGTTTTTATATCATAATACGTGTATAGCACGCCTTCATAATTACCATTCTTTTTATCGGAATAAAAGCCACCTACATATATCCTTTCTTTATCCGCATCCAACTTCATATAGGTTCCGGCAGCATACTGCTCATTCAGCGCTACTTCTACAGGTGTAAATTTGCGCATGTCTTGCTTTAGCATCAATAACCACAACTGGTCAGCATAGTTACGGCTACCTACAGGGGTATATGCAGGCAAGTATAGGGTGCCATCATTATAGAGCAGGCCCTCGCCATATTCCACATCATTCTCCGCAGTATAAGATGCCGTATTCCTGCCGGTAATGTTCAATTGGTCGTCCATCCATATGAATTTTGCCTCCAGGTTTCGGCCACCACCATATACACCATACACCACCAGTTTTTTCTTATCGTCGGATATGGCGTAGTTAAATGTCTTTTTGCTGCCGCCAAACAACCCGATCTTTGTGTTATCCAGTGCTATCGGGCGTTTTACCAGTCTTGCCTTCTCGTCCAGCAATACGGCATATTGTGTAAGCCGGGCACCATCCAGCACCTGATATAGCAATATCATATGGTCGGTATAAGTATAGAACTTGGTTTCATATACACGTCCCTGTATGAAATCGAGCACCACAGTGGCTACCCTTTCCATATTGTTATTATAGGCATCCAGGTAATAACCATCGCTGCCACCGCGATATACATATAATAAATCGCCCACCTTGCCGGCTACAGAATAGTCGCCATTGCGGATGTCAAACTTTTCATACTGAGAATAAATGACTTCCTGCCCATACCCTTTCTGCAAAGAGCCCAGCCCCATCATCAATATAACTACCAATACAAGATTGCGCATACAATAAAATTAACTGCACTACTGCTAATGCAGGGATTAAAACGTTTATGATAAAAAACGGGCATTCAGTTCTTCTGTCGGCATCATACAAGTATCCTGCCTGCCAAACCACCTGTAGCGGTTACGCGCTACCCAATCGTATACTATATTACGAAAAAACGGGGGCAGAATATAACCTATGGCCAGCAGTTTCCATGCCCCGCCCAGCAGCCAGGCTGTTTTCAATGCCGCAGCCGATTTTATGTAATATTTCCCTTTATGATACAGGATGATACTGTCCGGCACTTTGCCGTATTGGGGTTTAATAGTTTCCTGCGCCGCAGCGCCAGCACCCGACTGCAGGGAAGCAAACAGGAATTGTTGTTTCCTGTCGTTTTTTATAACCTGCTGCACAACACCGTTGCATAAGTTACACACGCCATCAAAATATAATATGGGATGATCGTTACCAGGCAGTGACATAAAACCTATTGCGGGTTAGCAGCCGGTTGCTGCGATTGCTCATATGCCTGAACAATGGAATCTGCCTTGGCCTTCACTTCTATCGACATGCGCCTGTCAAGGTCTTCTGTAGCCTGGTTGTTCAGCTCTTCTATCCGTGTACCTACTATAGAATCTACCTTGGCATTGATCTCGTTCTGAGACATCTTTTTACCTTCCTGCGTGCTGCAGGCCGCCATTCCTGTGGTCACCAATAAAGCCAGTATTACCGCAATTCTATTCATAGTATCCTTTTACGTAAACAAAGTTACTATATGGCGATGCAAAATGATGCCATTGCACTGGTATCCATCCCTTTTTTTCAAATATTTAGGGAATACGCTGACAAAAATACCAGCCGAAAAGCAGAAATTTACAGTAGGCTATGTATCTACGCATTGCATGTATACTATTCTTCATCTGCTGCCTGTTTCGCCCCGGAGTTTCCATGGCACAACAGAACGGTAATGATACTATTATGCTTGGAGGCATCGTAGTGGGTGTCGATACATTTGCCATGGTATTTCTGCCCGAGGTAGAAAAAACAGGCAGGCTTCCGCGCCACCTGGCCCGCCAGCGTGCCAAATATGACAGGCTAAAGTATAATGTGACCAAAGTGTATCCCTATGCTATAGCCGCTGCCGAGATACTGAAAGATGTGGACAAAAACCTTGAACAGATAGGCGATGACAAAAAGAAACGCCGCCAGTACCTGAATACAGTAGAGAGCAAACTGAATAAACGCTTTAAAGGCGAACTGGAAAACCTGACCATTACCCAGGGGCAAATACTGGTAAAGCTTATAAACAGGCAAACGGGTAAGAACTGTTACCATATCATTCGCGAATTGAAAGGTGGATTCTCTGCCGTAATATGGCAGTCGGTAGCGGTACTGTTCAGCAACAGCCTGAAACGCGAATATGACCCTTACGAAAGGGACAAAGATGTGGAAGCCATTGTAGCCGAGCTGGAGGCCAATTACTATTATCAATATAAATATCAGCGGCAACAAGCCCTTATGTTGCAGGCGCGTCGCAATTAATCACATATTTATACAGTATTTTTGCATCCCGCAAATGCGGCCGTATTTATGCAAAAACTACACATCCTTGCTATTGGTGTACATCCTGACGACCTGGAGTTGAGTGCTGCCGGCACCCTGATAAAACATGCCCGCATGGGGCAAGCCGTAGGCATACTGGACCTTACTGCCGGCGAACTGGGCAGCCGTGGCACAGCCGAGCTGCGCCTGCAGGAAGCACAGGCTGCTGCTAAAGTGATGGGCATGGCCGTACGTGAATGCGCACATATGGCCGATGGCTTTTTTGCAAATGATGAAGCCCACCAACGTAAACTGATCACCTATCTGCGTAAGTATCAGCCCGATATAGTAATAGCGAATGCCGTTGCCGACCGCCACCCCGACCATGGCAGGGCCGGTAAACTGATAGCCGATGCCTGCTTTCTATCAGGCCTTCGTATGATAAAGACTGAATATGATGGTCGCGAGCAGGAAGCGTGGCGCCCTAAAAGGGTGTTTCATATGATACAGGACCGTTTTATGGAGCCTACACTGGTAGTGGACGTAACGGATACCCACGAAACCAAGATGGAAGCCATTAAATGCTATGGCAGCCAGTTTCATAATCCTAATGCAAACACCTCAGAACCAGAAACATACATTTCAAAAAGCGGATTTCTAGATGCTATAGAAGCCCGCTCTTTACTGCTGGGCAAACGCATTGGCGTAAAGTATGGCGAAGGTTACGTGTGTGAAAATGTACCGGGAATTAGCAGCCTGGACCAGCTTTTGCTGCCTGAAATGGCTTAAAAGCTGCATGTTTGGCCGGCAGACAGATATATTTCAAAATATTTTTTCTGCATTTGGCTTTTTAGTTTTGAAATTTTACTACCTTTGCAGTCCTAAATTTTAACAGAATGGCACGCGTTTGTCAGGTAACAGGCAAGAAACCTATAACAGGTCATAAAATATCATTCTCTAACAAGAAAGCAAAACGTCGTTTTCTGCCTAACCTGCAGACAAAACGTTTCTTCCTTGCTGAAGAAGACCGTTGGGTTGTATTAAAATTGAGCACAGATGCTATCCGTACTATCAATAAGAACGGTTTGCTGACTGTAGTAAATGAACT
>CAMLKS010000135.1 GCA_946480675.1 uncultured Bacteroidota bacterium | reverse complement strand
GTTATTTGCGATGCAGGGCCGATGTAAGAACGCCAATAGCCTGCACCATCATCTACCCATTGAAACAGGCGGTAAATGGTAGGCAGGTCGTGGCTGTTATATAGCCATTCCTGTTTGAAGAGATTGACGAATGCAAAATTCTGAAAGCGTTTTTCTATCACAGATGCCACGTTGCCCGATAGGTCGTAGCTATATTGTTTCCGCCTGTCCGGCCCCCACGATTGTGTGGCAAAATCCCAACTGTTGATGGTTTCTATGTCTATTGCCCCCGCTGTGGTATATGTATATAAATGCTCTTCCGAACCCTCCCACCGCATAGCCGGTTCAAACCACCGGTAATAAGTATGGCTGGCCACGCGGCCCGCACCATCGTAGGCATACACCTGCCGTGTGCCCGGTTCCAGCCCCAGTGTCAGCAGGTCTATGCGGTTGACGGTGTAGGTATCTATCCTGTTCGCTGCATCATAATGGTATAATTCCTGTTGCCAGGTATCCCACTGCACCAGCGTATCGTTCCACACCTCAAAGCGATGCTCGGTCATATTACCGCTATTATACAAGTATATCTCGCGTGCTGCTTCCTGCCATATACCACCATCATACTTCAGGTGGCGGATAGTATCCAATTGCGTGCCGGAGCTGTACTTATACCTGTCCAGTTGGTCACTCACCCATGTGCTGCCGTTCCACTGCTCCGTCAGCACGGTATCATATTGTGTGGTTGCTGCTATGTAGCTGTAGGAAAACCGGGTAGTATCCTGCCAGGCACCACTTTTATATTGCTGACGCTTGTGTGTCACTATACGGTTGATACCATCGTAGGTACGTATATAGCGGTTCTCAGGCCCCGGTTGATACCGGGCAAAGGTATCGTAGGCATGGTTGCCTGTTTTCATATTGCTGCCACGCCCGCCCGAATAGGTGTAGGTAGCCGAATCTGTCAGTACATACGTGAAAGTATCGCCTTTGTACGTATTCTCATTTATCAGCCGCAGCTTGGTACTTTGTGCCCCGGCGCCCTGTGCCCACAGCAGCGGTACTATCAATAGCCAATACAGTTTCATGCCCATTTATTGCCATATAATTTAGGGTAAAACAGGGTAAAAACCATAAATATTTTTAAATCAGGTATTTTATAAAATCCAAACTAATTATATCTTTAGTTCATTATGCGCCGAATATACTCTCTTTCTGTACTGACATTCGCTACCATTTTAGCAGTTAGCTGCCAAAGGAAAAATGAACCTATACCTGCTGAGCCCAACCCTGTGGGTGGTAAGGGCGGTAGTGCTGAACTGCGTGTAACAGCTAAGCACCACGAGGCTACAATGGATAGCTGCACCATATACATCAGGTATGATGCCAACGCCATGCCTACCGACATGAAATGGGATGACACCATGAATGTTAAGGTGCAAAATGGCAGGTATATGGCCGTATTTACCAACCTGAAAAAAGGAAGTTATTTCCTGTATGGCAAAGGCTGGGATTTTTCGCTGGTAGGCGAAGACAAAACGGTAACGGGCTGGGCCTCATTCCGCATACCGGATACAGCCGCCAGGGTATACGATACGTACCTGAATGTATCTGAAATACACATAAAATAATCGAACGGGTTATAAGTAAAGTATAAAACCATCCGCATAGGGTGGTTTTATCTTTTTAATACAATAAATACCGATGTGTAAAGTTATAATACTGCATGCTGCGCCTGTTAGCTATATGGCAGTTTTATAAAACCTTTGCGCCCGTATCATGGCTGCTTACCTTTCTGTGCGCGCAACTGCTATGCGCTGCCGGCACCGAAACATGGAGCACTTGCATACTGCTGAAGCTGTTTTCCTACTTTTTTATATACATTATAGTGCGGTACAACAGGCGTAAGGAAATGTTCTTTTACTACAACCTTCACTTGCCTGCTGCCCTTTTGTGGCTGGCATGCTTCCTTGCCGATTTCCTGTTATTCACCCTATGCATGCTAATAGCTACTCGCCTATGAGCCATACCCTTGAAATAGATGGCGTACAGTTGCAGTTCGGCCACCGCCCCATTCTTAGCGATGTATATGTGCGTTGCGATACCGGCAGTATTACAGGCCTGCTGGGCCGTAATGGTTCCGGCAAATCCTGTTTTATGCAGGTAGCCTTTGGTACAATGCATGCTTATGCACGCTCCGTACGTTGCGATGGTAAACATATCCGTCGGGCTTATACAGTACCCGGCCTGCTCAATTACCTGCCGCAGTTCCATTTTATACCGGCAGGCATGAAGGTATCTGCAGCGCTACAGTATTACGGCATCAGTCCGCAAACCCTGCTTGCACACTTTCAGGAATATGAGCCTGATATGGATAAAACCATGGAAGAGCTATCGGGCGGGCAAAGGCGCATGATCGAATTATCCATCATACTGTTGGCCGATACAAAATTTTCTATCCTTGATGAACCTTTTACACATATTATGCCCCTGCATGTAGAAAGCATCATGGTGCTGATGCAAACAATTAAACATCGAAAAGGCATCATCGTTACCGACCATATGTATAAACATATTCTGCAGGTATCCGATACTTTGTACCTGCTCAACAATGGTAAGACGCACCTCATCTCCCATCCCGACCAATTAGTGCATTATGGTTATGTATCGCATATCTTCAACGAATAAAAAGCAGCATATTTATTTTCCAGTTACTGACTGTTGAAAGGCACATTGCCCTAACTTTGCTATAGCATGAAACAGGTATTGGCCATATCCTTATTGCTGTGCATGTGCTTCCAGTGTGTGCTGAAGCTGGGTATCGTAGCGTGGTACCAGGCCAATAAAACCTATGTGGCTACCGTGCTCTGCGAGAATAAAAACCAACCACAGAAAAAGTGTAATGGTAAATGCTACCTCCGCAAGCAGCTGAGCAAAACAGAAAACAACGAAAATCACAACAATTCACAACAAAAATCACAGGCACCGGAATGGGTTGATTTCATGCCTGTTGAAAACATCAGCATCACCCTGCACAATTACCAGGAAAGCAACGCACATCATTCAAGATATACAGCACCTGCAGGTCATCATCCGCTGTTATCCATCTTCCACCCACCGCCTGTAGCATAGCTATGCTTTTTACATGCTGTATCATCCGGTACAGCTATCTATTTTCCATTATAATTTGATTTTTTAAGATGAAGCATATCTTATGCTGGCTACTGGTGCTATATGGCACAGCAGCCACGGCATGCGATGTATGCGGCGCATCAGGTAGCAGCCAGGGGCTGGGTATCTTACCCCAGTTCTACAGGCATTTTGCCGGTGTGCAGTACCAGTATCGCAGCTTTTCCAGCACCCACCCCGGCCTTACGGAGCAGTCGGCCAGGGAGCATACGCAGGAACAATACAACACCGTGCAGCTATGGGGCCGTGCCAATGTGGGCAAACGACTGCAGCTATTCGCCTTTGTGCCTTATATGTCAAACACCCGCCATTTCGAGGAAAGGAATGCTACGGGCAGCTATCATGGGCTGGGCGATGTATCGGCACTGGCCAATGTAGCTATCATTAAAACACCCGATAGCAACCGCGTGCGCCACATGCTGCTGGCAGGTGCCGGCATTAAAGCACCTACCGGCAAGCGCTACAGCCAGAATGCACAGACAGATGACGGCATACTGAACATACAGCCCGGCACCGGTAGCTGGGATGCATTGCTGAATGCCAACTACACGCTGCGTTATGCACTATGGGGCCTCAATGCCGAAGCATCGTACACCCTTACTACTGCCAATAAGGAAGACTACAAGTATGGCAACAGGCTGGGCACATCGCTGCAGGCATTTTACTGGCTGCAGGCGGGCAGCTTTACCATCCTGCCACAAGCAGGCCTGCGCTACGAATACACGCTGCACGATTATGACAATTACACGCGTAAATGGCTAAACGAGCAAACAGGAGGAAACATGCTTTTTGCTACTGCCGGTGCGCAGGTGTATTATAAGCAGCTGGGCCTGCAATTTTCTTATTTCATACCTGTGCATCAGTATTATGCCGCCGGTTACGTAACGGCCAGGCAGCGTATAGATGCAGGGATATTTTTCTTGTTTTGATTTACCATTATAAAAGATGAAACATTTATTATTCATACCAGCTATAATAGTGGCCATGCTAACGATGGCTGCCTGCCAAAAGAAAGACGAAACGCCGATGCAACCCGATAAAGTAAAAATCAGCATCGCATCACCTAAAACAGGTGATATATATCGGAAGGGCGATACCATACGCATTCTGGCTTCCGTTAGCTATATTAGCCAGTTGCACGGTTATACCCTTGCAATAAAAAACAAGGCGACCGATGCCACTTTGTGGAGCACTGAAGAGCATGTGCATTCAGATAAGTTTGATGTAAACACCTACTGGGTAAACACCATCGACAGCACGGCACAATTGGTACTGGAATTAGCCGCAGAGATAGACCACGACGGTAATGGAGGCAGCAGCAGCACTAGCTTTAGTATCCAACCATAACTGGTATAATTATTGTCTATATTAATTACTTAAACTACTTTAAAACAAATACCTCATGTATATCAAAAAGATTAAAAATTTATCCTTATTTGCTTTACTGGCCATAGGTATAGCAGCCTGCCAGAAAAAAGATGACGACAACAATATCGTTACACCTCCGCCCGGCAATGCTACCGGCGAAGTAGGTTTTGAAGTATCCAATTATTTTGGAGATAAGGCTTTAACACTAAACACCGAAACGTATACAACCGCTTCCGGCGAAAGTGTTACCATCAGTAAGTTCAACTATTTCATTACCAACATCAAGCTGAAGAAAGCAGATGGTACCGAGTATGTACAAGCTGAAAGCTACTATCCGGTAAAGGCAGATGTGGCAGGCTCTCACCACTTCCATATTAAAGATGTACCTGCCGGTACGTATACCAGTATCAGCTTCCTGGTGGGTGTAGACAGTGCGCGCAATGTAAGCGGTGCACAAAGCGGCGGACTGGACGTTAATAATGCTGCCAGCGGTATGTTCTGGACATGGAGCACAGGCTACATCATGGCACAATTGGAAGGCACTTCACCTCAATCTACTGCTACCGATAAAAAATTCGTGCATCATATAGGCGGTTTTAAAGGTGAGTTCAATAGCATACGTAGCGTAACCATTGCCCTGCCCCAGCAAATGGTGCTATCTGCCGATAAAGAAAGTACTATCAAGCTGAAAGCGGATGCAAATAAATGGTTTGGCACCAACATTAAAGTAGCCAATGTAACCAACCTGATGACTGTAAATGCTACATCTAAAATGATAGCCGATAATTATGCTACCATGTTCAGCGTTACATCGGTAGTAAACGAATAATATTGAAAGATCTATGAAAAGTATCATAAAAATGATGTTTGCGAGCGTTCTTATTGCTGGCATCTCATCCTGCGACAGGGAAGACCCGGAACCCGTAAAAGAGGATATTGGTGGTAAAGGCGGCAATGCCGTTATCAATGCCATACCTCGCCATCATGGCAAAAACATCGATAGCTGTACGATATACATCAAGTACAATACACTGGATAAACCAAACCCTGTTTTTAACGCAGGCCAGTACGATGATTCTGTAAAATGCGTGAAGGTGAATAACAACCCCACAGCCACTTTCACGGGGCTTAAAAAGGGCAAATACTTTCTGTATGGTGTAGGCTGGGACCCACTAGGTTTTGCCGTAGAAGCCGGCAAGCCGGTAACGATTACTGCAGAGCAAACCTATGAAGTAATCATACCTGTTACCGAGGGCGATTGATAAGATAACATAGCCATTTCGTTTTAAAACAGCTGCCAATTGGCAGCTGTTTTGTCATATACATGTCCGGTTGCTTTTGACAATTATTTCACAATACTATGCCAACGGAATGGAGCTGCTGCTTGTCTTTATAAGTAGAAGCAGAATGATAACCGAATAAAAGATGATGTTATGAAGACCTTATTGAACAAACCCCGGAGTCTTGCGTTCTCTTTTCGCTTTCTTCATTACAAATGGCGTTTTAGGCTACGTTTTAGTGTTTCATACGTGTAGGTAAAAAGGTGCGCACATATCGTGTATGCGCCTTTTTGCTTCTATGCTATGTTTTCACAAATAAGCCCCTGCCCATCCGCCTTTCATCGAAGGACACCTCTACTATATACGTAGCCTCCGGCAATTCTTTTATATTGATGATATGGTGCGTGCCGGATATGCCGGTGTTCAGCAATACGGTATTACCGTGCATATCCAGTATCCGGATACCGGATACACAAGCCACCGAAAATACAGTCAGCTCATTACCTGTAGATATGGGATAGACAGTGAGGTTCTTATCCATGGCAGTTTGCAGTTACCGGGTTCTCTCCCCGTTTGCAAAAATGCACATGGTTTCCCCTGGTTCCAATACCCTGAATACGGTATTTACAAGGCGTGAAAAATACTTAGTTATCCAGCTTTACTTCCAGCAGTTTTGGCCAGTTTTTGCCAGTTACAAAGATGCGGTTCTGTGCCGCGTCATAGGCTATGCCATTCATTACTTCGGGGCTGGTTTCATCGCCCGGTATAGTAGCGGGTATGCCCACACGC
>CAMLKS010000134.1 GCA_946480675.1 uncultured Bacteroidota bacterium | reverse complement strand
GATATCGAACACGCGTGTGGAGTTGGCCTTATCCAGGTTGCCCGTAGGCTCATCGCCCATGATGATGGTAGGGTCATTGACCAATGCACGGGCGATGGCCACCCGCTGCTGCTGCCCACCCGACAGGCGCGATGCGTGCTTGGTAGCATATGCATCCATGCCTACCAGCCGCAGCTTTTCCATAGCACGGTGTTCTATTTCCTTATCGCTGTATTTACCCAATCGCAGGGCGGGCATCATTACATTGCGCAAGGCCGTAAACTCAGGCAGCAGGTAGTGAAACTGGAATACGAAACCCAGATGCTCATTGCGGAAGGCAGCCAGCTGGTTTTGATTAAGGCCGGTAACGGTGGTATTGTTTATCTCCATGGTGCCTTCATAGTCGGTATCCATGGTAGAAAGTATATAGAGCAACGTACTTTTACCGCAGCCCGACTTACCAATGATAGAGAGGAATTCGCCCTGCTCTACATCGAAGCTAACACCCTTCAGCACCTGGAATTTTTCAGGCTCGGTAAAGTATTTTACGATATTGGTTGCTTTCAAGATTTTCATAACACAATAGCTAAACGCTTTATTATCCCCTGATGATACGCACCGGGTCTACCTTTGCAGCCCGCTTGGATGGGAAATACCCGGCGAACAAAGTGGTTAAGAACCCAAAGAATAAACCAATGATATAATGCACGGGATTGAAGTTGACAGGGAAAGTATCGATACGGAAAAACTCACCTGCCGGGAATGGCGTGATGGACAACAGGTAACTGAAAAAGAAACCGATGAACAAACCAAAGAACCCGCCCGCTATACCTATCATCACCGATTGCAGCATGAATATCGCCGTCACATCGCTACCCTGGAAACCGGTGGCTTTGAGTATGGCAATATCTTTCATCTTGTTGATGATGTTCATGTTCATGATATTGTAGATGCCAAAACCGGCTACCACCAATAGCGTAGCACACACAACGAAGGTCATGATATTGCGGATGCTCTCGCCAGCCAGCAGGCTCTGGTTAGCGGTTTCCCAATCTTCTACATATACACCGTCCAATTGGTTCTCCAGCTTTTGCTTGAATGCACGCGCGCCATTGATATCATGCAGTTTGATGTTGAGGTCGGTAACATACGAAGGGTCTTTCTGCAATATCTTCTGCACCGTAGCCAGTGTAGCATAGCTGCGCGATTCATCCATAGCCGCCACCCCAAATGAAAAGATGCCTACTACTTTCAGGTTCAGGTTACCGCCTTCTGGACTGGTAACACTTACTCTATCGCCCACCGTCACATTCATTTTCTTCGCCAATCCTTTACCCATTACTATTACGTCAGACCCTTTCAGCAAATCATCCAGCTCACCTTCGTCCATCTTCTTATCCAGTTGGAACAATGCCTCTTGTTTCTTCACATCTATACCGTAAATATTACCCGGTATCTGCACCGGCCCATTGTTATAAAACACTTGTGAAGACAATTGCGGGGCCACCCCCATCACTTCAGGCATCCTTTCAATCTGCATCGCCAGCGTAAGGCCGTTCTTTATCTTGCTCAGTTCATTCTTCGGGCGTTGATGTTGTACTACATACCAGTCATTTTCTTTTTGCGGTTTATCGAGGGCAATAATTTTCTTATCCTCTATTTCCAGCGGCTTATAGATGCGCACATGCGGGGTGTTATCCATAGCCATGTCTTCGGTAAACTGGTTCACACCTGTCATAAAGCTGATCATGATAATGAACATGGATATACCGAAGGTCACCCCCAGCATGGCAATGATGCTCTGCCGCTTTTTGGTAAGCAGGTGCGTGGTAGCGATATTTAACGCGAGTTTCCAGTTCATTTTTTCAGGATTATCGTAGCTGATTTAGACAAGCCACTTTTTACTTCCACCCAATTCTCATCTTCTATACCCTTCTGTATCTTCACGCGCTTTTCTTTACCATCTTCCTTAATGGTAACGCTATCGCCCTTTTGCAGTGCGGCTTTGGGGATGGCCAATACCTGTTTCTTTTCAGCCACTACTATATTTGCTTCCAGGTTCAGTCCATACATCTCTACCGGCACAGGTTCATCCAGCACAGCATCTACACGAAAGGATTGCTCTACTTTATTCAGCAACGGGTACACCTTAGCTACATGCGCTTTAAACACCTTATCGGGAAAGGCATCCATGGTTATCAATACCTGCTGGCCATTATATACCTTATCCAGGTCATCTTCGTCCACCAGTAGTTTTGCATACATCTTGCCGACACCCACCAATGCCACCGGCTGGCTGGGTGTTACCAGGTCGCCCTGCTTTTTATATACATCATACACTATGCCATCTACATAGCTTTTCAGTTTGCCTACATTGCTCTGTGCTGCTGCTATGCTCAGTTGATTTTGTGCTTCCTGCATCTGCAGGTTGGCACTGATGCGCTGTTGCTGCCATTGCTGCTGCAGGTTTTGATAATCTTTCAGCGAGCTTTGATATTGCAGGTAATATTTTTCATAGTTGCTCTGTGAGGTCGCCTTCTGTTCATACAGGTTTTTGTAGCGTATGTATTGCAGGCTGTCCTGCTGCATTTTTATGCGTGCTACTTCTATACGCCCCTGCAACTCCCGAAAAGCAGGTGCATTGGCCGATACGGCCGGAGCGGTTCTCTGCACGAACGCTGCAGCACCCTGCTCTTGCGCCGTACGCACATCGTTACTGATGCTGAAGAGCAACTGCCCCTTGTGTACCGTATCACCTTCTTTTACCAGTGCTTCCACCAGGTAGCCGTCTACTGATGACAGCACTTTATACTCTTCTTCAGGCACCAGTACGCCCGATGCATATACCGCCGAAGTAAGCATTTTCATTTCCGGCTTTACTTCTTCCTGCTTTTTGCCACAACCTGTAGCTGCCAAAGCCAACAGTAAATAGGATAGCTGTCGCTTCATTGTATTAAAAGTTTTGAGTGCTTAACAGATGATATAAAATACCGTCGGCTAGGTTTTGCAGATATTCCATGCGCGCCCGGTTGTATTCCTGGAAGATGTTGTTGAATTCGTCAAACTCCATTACACCTTCCTGTATGTTCAGCTTCGCAATGCGAAGGTTATCACTTGCAGTAGCTACTTTGTTTTCCAGCAATGTATGTTTGCTATATGCTGCTTTGTACTGTGTATACCAGTCTTGCTGCTGCTGTGTAAGCGTGGCGCGGGTACGTTCCTGCTCCAGCTTTGCACTTTCCAGCTGCAGTTTGCTTTTATGCTGTAGGGAGCGATAATAGTTTCCCTGGAACAGGGGGACATCTAAACGTACACCCACGTTGGCGGTATTAAACTCCACATTGCCTTTCCCGGTTTCAAACTTGCTCTGCATATTATATGCATATCTGCCCGCTGCCGACAAGCGTGGTAAGCCACCTCTACGGCTTTCACTCAACGACAACTCGGCTACACGTAGTTTATAATCTGCCTCTTGCCACCCGGGGCGGTTGGCAGGGTCATTCGCCTGCTGAACCATGGGCCAGCTAAAGGTATTGAGCGTCTCCGTCAGCGCCAGTGAATCATGCTTTACATTCAGCATAGCATATAGATTGTTTTCTGCCTGCTGCAATTGCTTTTCATAGTTGAGCGCAGAAGACAGTACATCAAGGTCAAGATTTTTGGTACGGTTATAGTCAGATGGATTCACCACGCCGTTATCGTTCCGTTGCTGCATAATGCGCATCAACTCTGCGCTGGTAGCTGCATTTTCCGTATTCAATGCCAGCACTTCTTTTGTTATCAACGATTGATAATATGCCTGTACCAGCTGTATGTGAAAATTTTCAAGCGCCGACCTGCTACCGAAATCGGCTTGCTTGTTAGCTGCTTTCGCCTTCGATAATTGTGCCCATTTTTCCAGGTTGATGATGGGCATACTCAGTTCTGCACCGGCGCTGAATATATATGGCAAGCCAAACTGGGCTTTAAGATACGTGCCCGGTGCACCACCCAGCACCTCGGCAGGTATCACCTGCGTAGCTATGATGGGATAATAATCGCCCGTACCAAATGCATTGACCTTAGGATACAAACCCGATGCCTGTATGTTGACATCCTGCTTTGCAACTAAGGGTTGCAGCTTAGTTTGCAGGGCAGCCGGTGCATGCTCATCAGCATACTTCAGCAGTTGTGGCAAATTTTGTATCTGCACCTGTGCCGTACTTACAGTAGCCATCAGCAGAGCCGGTATCAGTACATAAAAAAAGCGCATTGCATTCCAATTTTATACAAAGGGAATGCAATGTGCCTAAATAGAAAACTGCTTTACAGCAAAACGGAAAAAATGTGCATTGAAGCGGAAGGGGTTAAGGTAGACGTACCCTCCAAAACAATAACACCCAACGTAAAAGCGTGTACCCGCCGAGTACAAGGGAAACCCATAATAAAATGTGATGCTCAGCCTTTTTAGCTGCCAGTTGGCTGGAAAGCATTGCATTATCGTACGCTAACGCTATTTCTGCAGCCTTATTCACTACCTGCATTTGTCGGGATATATATACGGTATCTGTTTTGTAATGATATTTATTTATGTAACGCCATTGCATGCGCGTAATGGTATCGTTATTAATAATAGTATCTGTAAACACTACAGGATCGCCTGGCAAATAAATAAAGCTGTCTTTTTCATAGGCTAACGGAGGAAATGTACGGGAGCAATGCTTAGCTACCAGGTGCGGATACTGTGTTTGTGTCTTTACTAATTGCCTTGCTGCACGCTTTTCAGAATAACAACCAAGCAGCATAACAGCAAAAGAAAAAGAGATAAGGATATAAGTGATAATAGTTTTCATAGTTGCCGGTTTAAATTATTTTCAATACGCTCTATCCTTGCTTCCAATAGCTTTATTTCAGCTTTCTGTATGATCATATCCGTCTTAAAGCCGTAGTAAACACTTAAAACAGTCGATACGCTAACTGCGGTGCATACCACTAATGCCCATATCAGGCGCAGGTTAATACCTTTTAGCTGTTTGTCTATAATGGATATTTCATGGGTTGTCATGATTCAGATATTTCAAGGTCTACAACTCCAAACAGTTTCGACAGGCCCCATACCAACATGTTAATACCTGAAAACCATTTTAATAACAGCAGCTTCGTATGTTCATCTATGCCCGGGTAGTCTGAAACCATGAATACTGCCACAGATAACAACAGGAACACGATACGGAATGTATATTTTGCCCACTGCGGCGTAGGGTTTTGTATTTGCGATGCGCCAAATTTTGTTCTCATACTTCACAGATTTTATTGCACAATGGCCAGTTTGTAAATAGTGCCGTCTATCTCTACTTCAAGGAATTTATCTGTCTGCAGGGTAAGTGTCGAAGTCGTTATTACCTTGCCAATTTTTATCTCACCTGCGCCATTGGCAGAAGGCTGTGCTGTCTTCAGCTTCTGGATATTGGCACTCCCATCCTTATCTATGGTCGCTAATACAGCGCCAGTGCTATTTCGCCACTGCGTTAAATCAGCCGTTTGTGATGCAGGCGCCTGGAATATACTAATGGGGGTAGTTGTGATATTGCCTAAAACATGCAGTTTGGCAGATGGTAACGTAATACCAGTCGCATTCTGGGTTGGCGGTAATGCCCGCGATAGACCGATACCCACATTCTGATTATAATCCACAAACATGGCACGAATGTTATTGGAATAAGCACCGCCACTACCTGTATTTGTAAAGAATGAAAGGATGCCGGTGTAGCCACCTGCCACTTCACTTACTATTGAACAATTCATCGATGGACCACCTGCACCGTAGTAAAGATTAGACATTGTTAATATCGCAGGATAACCCGCGCGTCTTGTCCACAAATTCAACAAATGGCCATCTGTATTATCGCGGGCAATATTTATCTGGCTAACAGAACCACTAAAGTATGAATTATTGCCTGCGTCTATGCCATGGTGGCCCATGGTAATAATGTCACCAGCTATATAAAAGCTCTCAGTGGGATTAGTAGCACCATTACTACCTCTGGATTTTATTCTAAACCCACCTTTAAAATTTCCGCTGGCTCCCCCGGTTATCAACTCAATACCATCAACGGCACCATCATTAAACCGCCTACACAAATTGTAACTATTAATTGGATTAGGACTTGTAGTATTATTGAATTTTACACCATGCGATTGCACAGTACCATTGAACTGTCCTTTATCCGTACCATTGTCAGTGTAAGTCCCAACTAACAAATTCGCATTTGCCACACTTACTTTGCTATTACCAAACACGAGTGCACTATTACCACTCCCATAAGTATCCCCAAATGACAAAAACCCTCTGTTACTAGCGTCCAATGTACCGTTACTAATACCGGCATATAAATGCCCACTTGTTAAACTGGCTAAATCCAGCTGCACTTCACTACTTGCTTTCTGTATAGTTAGTTTACCATTTGTATTGATATCGCCATCTGCTGTAACAGTAACATGATTCACATTGTTTGTCTTTACTGCAACAGTATTGTTATCGTTACTACCTATTAAAATCGACGAGCCATAAGCATTACCACCGTTTCTTATAAAGTTGCCATTAACATAGTACTGAGTAGCAATAGTTCCAGTATCAATAACCGGCACACTGGA
>CAMLKS010000133.1 GCA_946480675.1 uncultured Bacteroidota bacterium | reverse complement strand
CTGCCATCGTCTATTATGACATGAGTAACTAAGTATTTGTCGTCGTAAAAAATGCTGAAAAATACAATGCTGCATTCCTGGTATTTCAGGCTATCTCCCAGGTGTGTATACATTGAATACGGTCTGTTGTACATAGAGGGTATATCATTTTCCGGCAAAAGGGCAATTTGCCACACCTTACTAAATCTGCAAACAGCGGTAGCCAGTACTTCATTACTCCCTTTAAGTGCAATGGTATCTTTATATCCCCACTGAGTTAGCGGGTATGGCCCCGGCCATACTAATTGTATTGCTTTATCGGCTATGTAAAAACGGTAATGAGGATGTGACGGTAGTTTTTGCACCTGCCCGTTCCATTGTTGCACTCGCGTAGCGGTATCTATATACTCCAGCATTTGTTTGTATATATCGCAGGCATCCTGCGCATATGTGTTGCTTGCCAGCAGTAAAGCTATGATGGTAATTATAATGTATTTCATAAAGTGGGTAAGGTAGAATTAACTACAAACCTACTAATATAGGGATTGATAAGTGTCGCTTTCTTGTAATATATGGCTTTGTTGTCTCTCAATGATGTGAGATATATATTGTAACACCAACACCCCACACCGTCATTACGAGGAGCGCCAGCGACGTGGTAACTTTTCTCAGCGAAGCTAATCTCAAGATATAAGTGCTACGTTGCTCCCCGTTATACACACCCATGTTCTCGTGAGATTGCCACGTCGTGCCTCCTCGCAATGACGCGAGATTGTGTTATCTCGAGGTTGCTTCGCTATCACTCGCAATGACGCGAAGGGTATAGCATAATAGTAAGGCGCACCATGCGATGCGCCCTGATAGAGAGAAGGAGTTTAGTCGAAAAATTTAAAACCGGGCAAGAATCATTTTTGCAGCCAGGTTCATCACCTGCGATTTGTCGTTGTGAGATAGTGCTGCTACCACAGGGTCTTTATCCATCGCGGGGTATATCAGTTTCAGCCTTACCTCGCATAGGCGGGTGCCCAGCAGGTTTCCTATCACAGGCATCTTAAAAACAATACTCACCACCTTATTCGCGTATTCAATCATCTTCGCTGTTTCCATAGTGTGTAAGGTAGGCTTTAAAAGCATCAACCCGCGATATATTATGCTGAAGCGGCACCGCCTGCCAAAAACAGTAAAGCCTGCATATTGTATGCAGGACTTCATATAACCTTAGATTTTTTTACTAACTAAACTACATGCCGGGCGCTGTGCCCGTTACCGGAATAATGGCTTATTTTGAAGTGCCCGGTTGTGTGGGTTGCTTCTCTTCTTGCCTTTTTTGGTCATCTTCCTTATCAATATCCCTGTTGGCGTTGGTGTTACTGTTTTGGTTGGTGTTTTGTTGTTGGTTTGCAGTGTCATTGCTTTTCTGCTCGCCCTGGGCGTTTTGGTTTGAATCCAAACCTTGCTTCTGTTGTTCCATAATATAAGTTTGCCCAATAGTTAGCATTTCTGTGCCGTTAGAAATAAAAGCCTGAAAAGAAGGTAACGGGCTTGTAATGAGGTCATACGCTTTAAAACCGTATATGGGAAAAACCCAGCCTCTTTGCCGGAAGTGGGATATATTCCCGATATGGGCATGTATATAGCATTCAAACGCTTGCTTCAAGCAAATGACGTGGGTTGTTGTGTCTCGCATTTACCTCCTCCTTTATCCTCCTCCAAAGGAGAACACTTAATGTCCCCCTCGGCGAGGGGGTGCAGGGGGAGGTTACTCGTAACGGGCACGCATCTCGTAAGATTGCCACGTCGTACCTCCTCGCAATGACGCGAGTGGTGTTCCTGCGAGGTTGCTTCGTTGCTGTACTGCGTAGCAATGACGCGAAGGGTGTATAACGCGGCGGGTATTCAACCGTTGTTTATGATCTTAGCTTGCGGAGGTTTGCCAGGGTATATATCACGGTTATCACCCCAAATACGAATAGTACGTTGAAGGCCCTTTGCAGCAGGGTATCGGTGGGGGTATCGCTATCTATATAATACAGTCCTATGGTGATGGCTATGGCCAGCAATAGTAATAAGCCAAACCGTTTAATGCTGAATACTTCTCTATTGTTTTTTGCCATCGGTATTACATTTTCAGACGGCATTATAACGCATAAAATAAATATATATTGCGTAGGCATCCTAAATGATGTGCAGAAATCTTAGCGGATGGAAATAACTACCTGCCTGTCGCCTATAAACACGGCTTCGGCAATAACGAGGGTGCCTTTTTTATAACGGTCGAGGTGATGGTGGGTGAGCGGGCTTTCCATACCGTGGGCGCGGTAAAAGTCGTCGTCCATTATGTATACGGGTTCGCCCATCGTATCGGAGAGGCGGAATATCCAGTCTTTGCCCGGTTTAAAGTTGGTATCTGTTACCGTCAGCAGCATGGTGTAAAGATACGGCGTTGGCTGCACTACCCCCTCATAGCCATCAGCGGCAGGCATATGATGAGCACGGTAAGAAAGGTATAGAGGATGATCTCTACCAGGTTGGGCTCTTTTACTTCTTCTTCCGGCTGCGGAATGCTGAGTGCTATCTTTTTCTTCTTCATAATGGTAAACGGCTGTTTTTGGGTATTGCGTAACCTGCCGCTACCAGTGGCTAAAAAATGTCGTGCCAAGTGGGTTCTGATTTGTGCCGCCTATTGTGCTACAAAAACAAACGCAGCCGCTTTAGGGCTGCGCTGTTGTTTCACGGTATCCTTATACAGGGGCTCTTTATGCATGTAAATAATGCCATGCCAGCCCTGTAAATATTTTCTTAAAGTGTATACTGCTACAATGCCAGCTTCATCATCACATCGGTCTGCGCATCATCGCCCACCATAAATATGTGTTTATCAAACACCTGCATGCCCTGTGCTTCGTAAAAGCGGATGGCTTTGGTATTATGCTCCCACACGCCCAGCCACAGGTAGCTTTTGCCCAGCTGCAGTGCCTGCTGCATACAGTGGTGAAACAACATCTTGCCTACTTGCTGCCCCTGGTAGGCTGCCAGCACATATATACGTTCCAGCTCGGCACCGGTGTCGTCTTTTATCTCTGTTTGTGCTGTGCCGGTGTTCAGCTTGCAATAGCCGCATATGGTATCGCCCTGCATGGCAAAGTAGAAGGCCGACTGCGGATGGGCTATTTCGCCGCTTAGTTTTTCTATTGTAAAGTTGGCATCTACATATGCCTGCATATTTGCTGCAGTGTTATCGGCGGCAAAGGCGGTGGTAAAGGTTTCTATAGAAATAGTGCGCAGCCGTTCGGCATCAGTTGGCTGCACGCGGTATATATGCAGTGGGGTATTCATGGCTGCAATTTACGAGGTATCGGCATGGCATAGATAATTTCTAACCAACAGGCGTTTTTTATAGATATTATTAATAGCTTTTTATAACTCTTTTTATTATATTTGATGTCCGGCCAAGCTTCAACAATCTGTAACCCTCTCTGCACGATGAAAGCTATATTCATACCGGCCTTATCCAGCGTTTTTATCTGTGCTTTATTTTAATTGAACCGTTTAAAAACAGGGGAACATCTTATGAAATTGCTCAGCCAGGTCATCACCTACAACAAGGCAGCTAAAACAACAGCGCCACACAACATCACCACATTCAAGCCTTTCTTTTGGGTAGAAAAACAGATTCAGCTACAGCGACATGTTGATAGCATCAGCCGCGCATGGCACTCTAAAGATGCAGATATTGTAACCAACGAGGTTTCGGAAACCATCTACACCCTTATGTCTTTATTATGCGAAATGGGTGTAGAAGATAAGCTGGAAGAATGCTTCAGCCGGGTGCACCAACAGCGTATGAATAGCCTGAAAGAACCGGCTACCCATGGTGGCGACGATGTTAGCCGCGTAGCATAACCATCATTTTATTGCATACTTTCAACTACACACAGCCCCCTTTATACAAAAAGCGGGGGTAGATACCCCTGCTTTACAATTAACCAAAGGTATTGCTACCAACTATGAACCGGTAGGCAATATTATTCTTATGCCACAGCGTGGCTTGTTACATCAGAATGTAAAAAGCCTGTGTAAATACACAGGCCCTGAATATGAGTAAACTTACTGTTGCCAGAATAGCATAAAGTCTTATGCCAGGTGCATGCGGGTTTTAAATAAAGAAGCGCAAGGGGATTATTGGTGCGGCCAAGCTCCATTAATAATCTTTCCTTGCGCTTATGATTTAGCCTGGCTACAATAGTGCTAGAAATTATTGTGCCACGCAAAGGGTTGAATATGTTTATTAATTGTTAATCGGCTTTGGCAATACGTATGCAGACATTATTGGAGTATCCGGTGCGGCTTGAGATGACATTCAACATATGACAGTGTGCGCCTCTAAAAAAATTGCCTGGTAAATCTTATGCCAACAAAAATGCCCGCATCGATATGCAGGCATACTGAGCTTGGCCGTCAGTGAATAAGGTTTTTATAGCCTTGTCACCACCACTACTTACAATCAGAAAACTGCTGTAGGGACATAAGGCTTATGCCGCGGCATTACATTTTATTTTTATCTTTATATATAAACCAACGCTCCCTATGCTAAAACTTTATACACTTTTAGCCTTGCTGCTTTGCAGCTACACATCGCAGGCGCAAAAGATACGCTTTACAGATACTACGAATGAGTGGACCTATGTATTTAAAAATCCGTTCAATGGGCCACTCCCTGCCACTGTTCATATATTCAGGTATACGGGAGATTCTATCGTTAATAGCATCTCATACCAAAAGCTAACCGAAAACAAAACTACTATTCCAACACTACTGGTAAGAGAAGATACTCTTGTAGGAAAGGTATATTATCGCTCTTTGAGAGACACTGCAGAGCGTATTTTATACGACTACAACATGGCCATAGGCGACACGCTGGGCTTTTCAGAATCTTGTCCTATAATATTGGATACGGTTTATACAGTATCCATTGACGGCTATGCCCATAAGCTGCAGCTATATGGCGGCCAGGCAGTTTTAGAAGGCATAGGTATAGAGGAGGAGATATTCAAGGTTGTTTGCAGGCACCCGGATATGTGGCTCACCCTTAGTTGTTTTAAGAATAAAGGAAATGTTATCACTGTAACGGATTCACGGAGTGGCTTTACACTTTCCCCCGGCACCTGTCTGCTATCTGTAGAAAACGCAGTATTGCAACAAGCCACCCTTTCCCCAAGCCCTGTAGATGAAACCAGCACCTTAAGGTTTAAAACGCCGGTGACGGGTATACTGATGATTACCAACGCTATGGGGCAGGTGGTAGCGCAAGTACAGTTGCAACAGCAATATGAAGTGCGCATCGGCCATAAAGTATCGGTAGCGGGAATGTATTTCTACCGCTTTTCGGGAACTGATGGCGTGGCTACAGGTAGTTTTGTGAAAGAATAGCATCATAAAATTTAAAGCATAAATCACAAATACCTATATATGCGGTGGTAGTTTCCCCCTACCTTTGCATGTTCTATGAAATTATTGTTACAGTATTTAGCTCGGTATAAATGGCTTATCGTTTTGGCGTTGTTGTTGGCGGCTATCAACCAGGTATTCTCCCTGCTCGACCCGTACATCTTTGGTAAGTACATTATTGACCCCTACGCCAAACAACCCGATAAGTGGACGGAACAACAGTTCATCTCCGGCATCATCACCGGCCTGCTGCTGCTGATAGGCACGGCTATGGTGAGCCGTATAGCCAAAGCCTTCCAGGATTATGCGGTAAATGTCATTATACAGAAATTCGGTGCCCGCCTGTACACAGATGGCCTGCGCCATGCATTACAGCTACCCTACCAGGAATTTGAAGACCAGCGCAGCGGTGAAACCCTGAGCGTACTACAAAAAGTGCGTGCCGATTGTGAAAAGTTCATCAATGCCTTTGTAAACATCCTGTTTACCACCATAGTAGGTATCGTATTCGTAGTGGTATATGCCCTGCGGCTGGATGCGGGCCCATGGATAGTACTGCTATATGTAGCGGGTGCGGGTATACTGGGCTGGCTTACCAATGTGCTGAGTAAAAAGATAAAAGGCATACAGAAAAAGATAGTGGGCGAAACCACCGCCCTTGCCGGCAGCACTACAGAAAGCCTGCGTAATATAGAACTGGTAAAAAGCCTGGGCCTTACCAACCAGGAAATAGACAGGCTGAATGCTACTACCATTAAGATACTGGGGCTGGAGCTGAAGAAGGTGCGCAGCATACGCAGTATATCTTTTGTGCAGGGCACGTTTGTAAACTTCCTGCGCCAGTGTATTATGTTCGCGTTGCTGTACTTCATCTTCCGCAATGAACTGACCCTGGGCCAGATGGTGACCATGCAGTTCTATACGTTTTTCATCTTTGGTCCGCTGCAGGAAATGGGTAATGTGATAATGGCGTATCGTGAGGCGGAAGCATCGCTGGGCAACATGAAAACCCTGATGAGCAAGGAGACAGAACGCAAACCTGCGAATCCGCAAACACTGAACGAAATAGCACACCTGCGTTTTGATGGTGTCAGCTTTCAGCACAATACAGCCAACCGCCCGGCGCTTGAGAATATATCCTTCGATGTGAACCTGGGCGAAACAGTAGCCTTTGTAGGCCCCAGCGGTAGCGGTAAAACTACGATGGTGAAACTGCTGGTAGGCT
>CAMLKS010000132.1 GCA_946480675.1 uncultured Bacteroidota bacterium | reverse complement strand
GCTATTGATATACCTGTTTGGTACCCATGTGTAGGTAAAGTTGATACCCTTGCTGGTTAGCGGCCCACCTAACAAGGTAGTTGCTCCATCTGCCACTTCACGGTCAGGGCCCGCATCTGCATTCACTTTATTAACAGTTACACGTATTGCCGTATCAATAATACAACCGGCAGGGTAAGGCATCAATATGCGATATTCCGTGCTATATTCCGGCCATGCCCTTACTTCATCTTTTGTGGTACTACTGATATTGTAGTTTGGTGTCCATGTTTTTGATGTCGCATTAACAGATATTACCCGCAGATTGATTGTATCACCCTGGCATATGGTAGTATCATTGCTCATGATGATGGGAGGGGTAGGCAGTACATATATCAGCTTACATTGCACCTGCATATCTGCCTGACCTTCATTCACCATATAGTAAATATTGTAAGTACCCGCAGTATCATAACTGTATGGCGGCGGTGTAGATGTAGTAGAATACTGTATGCTTGTATTATTACACTGCTGGAATTTTATCTTCACAAGGTTACTGTCCGACTCATTCACCGCATACAGGAATATATTGTCTTTATCGCGTATGGGGCGGGAAAGGCCGGTGGGAGCCAGCAATGTACCCAGGTCAGCAAAATCATTAGGCGTATATGTACCGGTAATAGACGTCATATCTACCCTTACAAACCTGTGGCTTTGCTTGTTATTAATGAACAGGTGGAAGCTATCGCAATCGCGAATGATAGAGATACCACTCGGATTTTTCAGCAGGCCGTTAAATGTACCGATGACATTACCTATAGGTGTACTTGTAGCCAGGGATGCACCCATATCCACACGTGTAAGGCTATCATGTTCCTGGTTTGTTACGAAGAAGTGCCATGCACCATTGTGGCGGATGGTAGTAAAATCGTTTGGCAAACCGATACCCACAGGCCTGCCAAGATTTACATAGCTGGGGGTAAAGGACAATAATGTATCAAATTCTATACGAATAAGATCACTGGTAGTTTTGTTGAAGGTGAAACCATACCATTTACCCGCTTCTTTGTAAATGAAAATACCTACGGGACGATCCAGGGTATTCAGCAGGTTGCCGAAGTTTACAATGTTTGGCGTGTTAGCCAGTGTGGTACCAAAATCGAGGCGGGCCAGAGAAGATGTGGCCACATCATCGCCACCAACCACGAAAACATGCCAGTTACCTTTTGCCGAATCTTTTACTATGTGCAAAGAGTTAAGACCCTTCGGTAATACACCATCCATTGTGCCATAATCCGTCACTTTAGGTGTGTTATCCAGGCTATTGCCAAACTCCAGCCTTACCAGCGATGCATTCAGGCCCCTGTTGAGCACAAATGCAAAGTAATTGGCGCCGTCTTTTTCCACTTCTATGGCTGCTGCACCATCCAGGGCAAATTTCTTACCCAGTGCGGTAGCTTTAGGATCATTAAACGCGTATCCGGAACAAAAACCCCAATAGTGAGTTGCGGCATTGGGCACATTGCTTACCAGTTGCACAGGCTGTTTAGGACACACCGTATCGGGCGAAGTAAACAGATCTCCCTGCGCAAATAAACTAATATGCGACACTATAAGTGCTACGAAGAGTAGGCATTTTCTCATAATACTGATAAGAATTACACTTTCTATTGGGCTAATATAACAATTTGAATAAAACTTTTATAGCAATACAGTATTTTTATTTCTTTAAACCAATTACTAACATGTTTAAAACTCCTTTAAGAGTTCCATTTATTAAGACTGTCATTTTACTCTCATTCGTTGGTTTTAATTGTCATACTTATGCCAAAGAAGGCATGTGGCTGCCCCCTACCGTAAAAGGCAGGGAAAAAGACATGAAAAGTATGGGCCTGGAAATACCCGTTGAGCAATTATATAATGAAAACGGCACCGGCCTTAATAATGCCGTGGTGCTGTTTGGCAAAGGGTGCACCGGTGAGGTTATTTCATCAAAAGGGCTGGTGCTTACCAACCACCACTGCGGCTATGGCACTGTGCAAGGGCTCAGCAATAAAGAACACGACTATTTCGCCGATGGCTTCTGGGCCAAAAATAATGGGGAAGAACTACCCTGCCCCGGCCTTACCGTCACTTTTGTAAGACGTATGGAAAATGTGAGCGACCGGATATTGGCGAATATTGATGATACACTGAGCGAAGCGGCAAGGGCATCTGTAATAAATGTACGCATTGCCAACCTGGAAAAAGGCTATAAATTTTCTACCGGTATGGATGCCGTGATAAAACCATACTATAATGGTAACCAATATTGGGTAATACTTTCTGAAACATATAGGGACATACGCCTGGTGGGCTTCCCACCCAATGGTATCGGTTCTTTTGGTGGCGATACCGACAACTGGATGTGGCCGCGCCACACGGGCGATTTTAGCATCTTCCGTATTTATGCGGGCAAAGACAATAAGCCTTCCGACTATTCAAAAGACAATAAGCCCTACGAAACATCGCAGTTCTTCACCATCAATGCCGGCGGGTATAAAGAGGGCGACTTTACTATGGTATATGGTTTTCCCGGCACTACTATGGAATATATTTCATCGTACCAGTTGAACCATATCTATTCTATCATTGACCCAATACGCATAGAGGCACGTACTAAAAGGCTGGCTGCATGGACAAAAAGCATGGAAGCCGATCGCAATGTATTCCTGAAATATACATCGAAACGTGCGGGCGTAGCCAATGGCTGGAAGAAGTGGCAAGGCGAAGTACGTGGCCTGCGCATCAATAATGTGATGGGTAAAAAACAGGAATACGAAAAACAGTTTCAGCAATGGGCTGTGACCGATAACACCTTGCCTTATGCCGACGACCTGCTGGCGCAAATGGAAGCAAAGGCAAATGCAGTGAATGAACTGGTAAAAACAGACGAATACATCAAAGAAGCGGTACTGGGCATCGAAATCATTCAGCAAGCCGCGGTGCTGGACAAGATGCTGCAGGTGATGCGTGCCAAGGGTAATTTCAACATCATTGATTCCCTGCAGAAAATCGCTGCATCAACAGAGGGCTTTTTCAAGAACTTTGATGTGGAAACGGATAAAAAAGTATTCGCACAACTGATGCCCCTATTTATGGAAAAAAATGCCGGGTATATTCCCGAAACATTCAGGACGCAATACACCACGAATGCCTCCGACTATACTAAATGGGCTAATTATGTATATGCAGCTTCTGCCACATCTAAAGCCATGTACCAGTCTATAACACAGGCAGCAGATAGCCTTGTGATATTGGCAGACCCTGCTTGGCAATTATACAGTGCCATCACTAAGCTGCGCAAAGAACGCATCACACCCGTGTTAGGTAAATACAACGACCAGCAGACCTACCTGAACAGGCTGTATATGAACGCGCAAATGAAGCTGGACCGTAGCAAGAGTTTCTACCCCGATGCCAACCTTACATTGCGGCTTACCTATGGCACCGTGAAAGGTATAGACCCTGATGGTCCTGCAGGCTACTCTTTCCAGACCAACCTGGATGAAGCGGTGCTAAAAAACAACCCGGAAGTAGAAGAGTTTAAAATGCCGGCCAAATTAGTATCGCTGCAAAGCGAGAAGAATTATGGTGTATGGAATACAAATGGCACTGTGCCGATAGCTTTTATAGCCAACAACCATACATCGGGTGGCAACTCGGGCAGCCCGGTGCTGAATGCGAAAGGCGAACTGATAGGCACCAACTTCGACAGGATATGGGAAGGCACGATGAGCGACCTGTATTTCGACCCGAAGCTGTGCCGCAATATAACACTGGATGTACGCTATACGCTGTTCATCATCGAAAAGTTCGGTGATGCGGGCTGGCTGCTGAAAGAAATGAAAATAGTGCGCCCCAAGGGTAAATAAAGTAATGAAACTATCATTTAACAGCCGCTTCTATACCACGAAGCGGCTGTTTGTATATATTTACAACCACTTCTTTCTTATTATGATAACAAGAGCCGGAATATTTGTTACTACCATATGCACCGCAGCCATGCTTACCGCATGTGCACAAACTAAAAAAACTACCGCTGTAAAAAGCGGCGCTACCTATGCCAAAACCATAGAGGCTACAGAACAAACTACCCTGCCAGGCCGCAAAGAAAGCGAACCCGTGCGCACACAAAAAATATTGCTGGTATGGAAGCAGAAGGAAACACCCCAAACCTTTTACTGGCGTGGTGAAGACGGCTGGACGGATTGTACTGTAAGCAAAGCATCAAAGAACAATAAAAAGGCACCGCGCTACCAGTTTGGCGAAAACTGGTATGATACTAAAACCATAGGCTTGGACAAGATAAAGAAAGGCGATACACTGGAACTAACCATTACCCCCGGTGGTAAAAACGTGATTCCTGCGGGCATAACTGCGGATATGAAAAACAGGCTTTTCTTCAAGACGGCTAAAACAGGCTGGCTATACCTACCTGTTGAAAAATTCATAAAACGCCCGCCTGTAGCTATGCCTTAACAGGCTATGCTACTACCAGCTCTTTTGCATTCTGCATAGCGGCATCGCTTGGTTTTTCACCATCTATCATGCGGGCTATGGCCAGTATGCGCTCATCGGGCTGCAGCATACGTACACGTGTATTTATTTTGCCATCTTTACCTTCTTCTTTATATACATAGAAGTGGCTGTTGGCTTTTGCTGCTACCTGCGGCTGGTGTGTAATGCATATCACTTGATGGTATGCTGCCAGATTGCGTAGCAGCACGCCTACCTGCTTGGCCGCTTCGCCCGATATACCGGTATCCACTTCATCAAATATCAGCGTAGGCAGGTGCATTGCCTTTGCCGTTTGCGATTTGATGCAGAGCATAATGCGGCTCATCTCCCCGCCCGATGCGGCTTTATATACAGGCAGGTATTGCCCGCTCTTATTGGCATCCAACATAAACTGTACATCGTCCGTACCGAAGATGCCCGGTTCATTTAGCTGACTGATAGCTATTTTAATACGTGCATTGGGCATACCTACCGGCCCCAGCAAGCTATTAATACGTTCTTCTATCTGCGGTGCCGCCTCTTTTCTCCTAACCGATAGCTGTTGTGCTTTATCTGCCACCTGTTTATACACAGCTTGCAACTCCGCTTCCTGCTTGGCAATATTTTCATTCAGGTTCAGGCTGGCTTTCAGCTCTTCTTCCAGTTGCGCCTGTAACGACAGCAATTCGTTCGTATTCTGTAAAGCATGTTTCTTCAGCAGCTTGTAGCCAAGGTCTATACGCTCCTGTAGCTGGCTTAGTTTGCCTTCATCCAGGCTGATGTTACCTTCTATTGCAGAAAGTTCATTACTGATATCTTTCAGTTCTGCCCATACCGATTGCAACCTTTCGTTCACGGTGGCCACTTCGGGCACCAGTTCGCTAATGCCTTGCAGTTGCTGGGTTACACGTTTCAGTTCATTTATCAACGGCTGCTCACCTTCTGCCAGGGTATAGCCGGCAGCTTGCAGCACACCAAGTATCCTTTCCGCATTCGATAGCTGCTTCAGCTCCTGCTCTGCCTGCTCTATTTCATCTTTCTTGAACGATGCAGTAGTCAGTTCTTCCAGCAAAAACTGCTTGTAGTCTGCCTCTTTCTGCCATTGTGTCTGCTCGGCCTTCAGTTCGGTTATCGATGCTATTATTTTTTTGTATTGGGCATATTGCTCACGGTATTCTTTCCGCAACGCTATATTATCAGCCAGCGCATCCACCACATCCATCTGAAAATCATCATCACGCAGTGCCAGGTTATCAAACTGCTGGTGCAGATCTACCAGCATACCTGTCAGCTTATTCAGCGTGCTGAGTGTTACAGGGGTATCATTAATAAATGCCCGCGATTTGCCTGCTGTATTTATTTCGCGGCGTATGATGCACGACGTATCATCATCCAGGTCGGCCTGCTGCATAGCCTGCCGGAAGGCGGCATTGTCTGCCACCTCAAAATGCGCTTCCACTATACATTTCTCTTCTTTATTGATGAGTACTGATGTATCGGCACGTTCACCCAATATCAGCGACAGCGCACCCAATATGATACTTTTACCCGCACCTGTTTCACCCGTTACAATATTCAGGTGTTTGTCGGGCGCTAAAGAAAGGTGGTCGATTATAGCGTAATTGTTGATTACCAGTTTTTGCAGCATCGTCGCAAAAATAATTAATAGTGTGTAGTGTATTGCAGCTATCTGACATTTAAGATTAAGTTATCTTCCTGTGCTATTTATTACTTTTGCACGATGGCTAAATTCTTTCTAAGAAAAAAGGTGGGCGACCGTGTAGTAAACGGCCACCCATGGATATTTGGTAATGAACTGGGCGATAGCGAAGGCGAATATGAAGCCGGAGATATAGTAGAGGTTTTTTCTTCAAATGGTTCTTTTATAGGCAAGGGTTATGTGAACCCTGCATCGCAAATACGCATCAGGCTGGTAACCCGCGATAAAAATGAAGTAGTTGACGACAACTTCTTTTACAACCGCATAAAAGAGGCATGGGAATACAGGCAAAGCATAGGCTATGTAGAAAACTGCCGCCTGATATTTGGTGAGGCCGATGGCCTGCCCGCCCTTATCATAGATAAGTTCAACGATTACTTTGTAATACAAACGCTGGCATTGGGTATAGACAAGTGGAA
>CAMLKS010000131.1 GCA_946480675.1 uncultured Bacteroidota bacterium | reverse complement strand
CCATGCGCAAGCCTCGCATCGCTGCACGTTTCATCCCCCAATGGACTTTAGGCAGCATTCGCCTGATGATGGGTATCGTGTACGTATATGCAGGGTTGGCAAAGCTCAATTCCGATTGGCTGGCAGAAGCAATGCCGCTGAGGTTATGGCTGCCGGCAAAGAATGATTTGCCTTTGTTTGGCCCCTTGTTCAGCCAATTATGGGTAGCCTATTTCTTTAGCTGGTTTGGCGCCCTGTACGATCTCACGATTCCCTTTTTCCTGCTCAACCGCAAAACAAGGATCTATGCCTATGCTACGGTTATCGTTTTTCATGTGCTCACATCCATACTGTTTCCTATCGGTATGTTCCCATATATCATGATCGTTTCGGCATTGATATTCTTTGATTCAGCCAACCTGGATGCATTCTTCATGCGCATAAAGCGATTTTCTTCATCCTTACCCGTGGTTACGAATAATAATATGTTTACCTTTGCGCCGCCGTGGCGTAGGGTAGTAGTGGGCATGTTCGGGTTGTTCTTTATCATACAGTTGCTGTTTCCCTGGCGTTACCTGCTAATGCCGGGCGAACTGTTCTGGACGGAAGAGGGCTATCGTTTTTCCTGGCGGGTGATGCTGATGGAAAAAATGGGCTATGCACAGTTTGTAGTAAAAGATGCGGTAACGGGTGAGAAAGTAGGTGTTAACAACAACGACTTCCTTACCAAGAACCAGGAAAAGATGATGGCCACGCAAAGCGATTTTATAGTGCAATACGCAGCATTGCTGCACGATCATTATAAAGCTGCGGGTATGAACGACCCCGAAGTGTATGCTACCATATACGTAGGGCTCAACGGCAGGCGCAGCCGGTTGTATGTTGATACCACTGTAAACCTTGCCAAAGAAAGAGATTGTTTTAAACATAAAAACTGGATACTGCCCATGGGCGGTAATATATATGGGTTGTAGGTGTTTTTTAGTGTTTATGGTTATGCTGTTTGCTACCACTGCTACTGCGCAGAAGGATAGCACCACACGCATGAAGGAAGTGGAAATACGCGATACGAAAAGCGGCAACTTCGGCAGTCTGCGCCAGGTAGATGGCATGAAGCTGACTGCCGGGAAGAAAAGCGAGGTGATAGATGTAGAACAGCTGACTGTAAATAAAGCTACCAATAATACCCGCCAGGTATATGCAAAAGTGGCCGGCCTCAATATCTTCGAGAATGATGGCAGCGGTTTGCAACTCAGCATAGGTGGCCGCGGCCTCGACCCCAACCGTACTTCCAATTTCAACGTAAGGCAAAACGGATACGATATCAGTGCCGACGCACTTGGTTATCCTGAAAGCTACTATACACCGCCTGCAGATGCCCTGCACCGTATAGAAATAATAAAAGGGGCAGCTAGCCTTCAATATGGTACCCAGTTTGGCGGTCTGCTCAACTTCGATATGAAGCAACCCGGTAACAGCAAGGCTATATCTGTAGAAAGCAAGCAGACGGTAGGCTCTTTCGGTTTCCTGGGTTCTTACAATGCCATATCCGGCACAAAAGGCAAGCTGAGCTATTATGGCTACCTGCACTATAAGCGTGGTGATGGCTGGCGCCCTAACAGTAATTTTGAATCTTTCAATGGCTATCTGGATGTGCATTATCGGGTAAATGATAAGCACATGCTGGGTATAGAATACACGCATCTCAACTATCTGGCAAAACAACCGGGTGGTTTAGACAGCGTGATGTTTGCTAAAGACCCGCGCCAGAGTAACCGTTCGCGCAACTGGTTTGCTGTTAACTGGAACCTGCTGGATGTAGAGTGGGACTACCAGATATCACCGCGTACCCGTTTGCAAACAAGGGTAAACGGACTGATTGCCACCCGCGATGCCATTGGCTTTCGCCCCAATCGTCCTTCGCAACCCGATAATGGCGGAGCAAGAGATTTGCTGAAAGGCGAGTTTAAAAATGTAACCTTTGAATCCCGCTTCCTGCACAGGTATGAAATAGCCGGCATGACACAAAACCTGCTGGTGGGCATTCGCGCCTACAAGGGACATGGTATGAGCATACAGGGCGATGTAAACAATGGCAGCGGTGCCAACTTCAATTTTGATAGCGAAACATCTGAATTGAAGTCAGACTATGAATTCCCGAACCTCAACTACGCCGCCTTTGCCGAGCAGATAGTGCGCATTACCGATAAATGGAATATCACCCCCGGTATACGCGTAGAATATATCCGTACTGCTGCACATGGCGAATTTCACAACCGTGAGCGCGACCTGCGTGATAGTGTAATAAGTGATATTATCATCAAAGAAGACAGGGAATTGCCGCGTACATTTATAATTGGTGGCATCGGTAGCAGTTATAAGCCATTAGCCAACCTTGAATTTTACGGAAACATATCGCAGAACTATCGTTCTGTTACGTACAACGATATGCAAGTGGTAAACCCATCTTTCAAAATTGATACAAGCCTTAAAGATGAAACAGGCTGGAGTGCAGACCTGGGTGTACGCGGTAATGTAAAAAATTTGTTCCGCTTCGATGTTAGCGGCTTTCAATTGTATTACGATAACCGTATAGGTGAGGTAGGAATAAAAGGGCCAAACAGCAGGGCTTTGCGAATGCGAGGCAATATTGGTACAGCACGTATCTATGGCTTGGAATCTTTCTTAGAGTTGGATGTTTTGAAGTTGTGGAACGTGAATCCTGATAAGTGGGGAGTTACCGTTTATTCAAACCTTGCACTTACAGAGTCTGAATATCTTAATAGTCGAATACCGGGAGTAACAGGCCGTGAGGTAGAATATGTTCCCGGCGTTAACTGGAAGGCTGGTTTGCAAACTTCTTTCAGGCAATTTAAACTTACCTGCCAGTATAGCTATTTAAGTAAGCAGTACACGGAAGCTACCAATACCAACGTTAATGATTTCACCGCCGTAAATGGCCCGGTGCCTGCATACAAACTGATGGATATTTCTGCAGGTTGGGCCTACAAATGGCTGCTGTTAGAAGCATCTATGAATAACGTAGCTAATGTGGCGTATTACACGCGCAGGGCTACCGGTTATCCCGGCCCAGGCATCATTCCGGGCGATGGACGTAGTTATTATCTTACTATAGGCGTGAAATTCTAAAATAGCTTCAACTGGTTGTCATTGGGTTTGGGTTTGGGCGGTTTCGCTTTGCCAAATACCGTTCGCCCGCCATACTTCCACGATTCGTTTCTTTCCTTTTCTATCAGTTGCTCAAAGTTCTCGTTGGGTATAAAGTCTTTCTCCACACGCTCTGCTGCCTTATGCAGTTTCTTTATCGCTTCGTTTTTATCGTTATCGCCCATCTTCGCCAGGCGTATGGCTTTGTCCAGCACCGCTATGGCTTCATCATATACTTTGGTAGGCACGGGAAACGGGTGGCCATCTTTACCACCATGTGCAAATGAAAAACGGGCAGGGTCTTCAAATCGGGTAGGGGTGCCGTGTATCACCTCACTCACCAGCACCAGTGATTGCAGCGTTCTCGGCCCCACACCTTCCAGCAGCAGCAGCGATTCCATATCCAGCAGTTCCCTTTCATGTGCTACCGCCAGCACACTGCCCAGCCGCTTCAAATCTATATCTTTTGCTTTCACATCATGATGCCGCGGCATCTGCAGTTCCCGTATCTGTTCCAGCAGTTGTGCCGGGTTTTCTTTGGTTAGCTGCACTACACCATTGCGTGTGGTGTCCGCCTGCTTATCGGTCACGTTCAGTATCAATCCCTGGTTGTGCCCGTATATGGAAGTATGCGGAGTCTCTACAAAAGACTGGATACCCGGCGAATGCCAGTGATAGCGCCTTGCCATCCCATTACCGTCATTCATACCTTGCTGTATCACGGCCCATTCTCCTTCATCACTTACAACAAATGAGTGCAGGTATATCTGGTAGCCATCCTGTATAGCTGTGTTATCTACCTTGGCCGATAGCTTGCTGCTACGCACCAGCATCTGCCCATCCAGCCCGGTAGCATCGGCTATCTTCAGCAGTTCATTGGGTGTTTCACGGCTGTGTTTACCCTTGCCACCACATATGTATATGCCCAGTTCTTTGGATCGTTTGTTTACCGACTGCTTCAGCGCTCCCATTACCGATGTGGTAATGCCCGATGAATGCCAGTCCATACCCAGCACTGCACCTAAAGATTGAAACCAGAAAGGGTCGCTCATGCGCTGGAGGAAGGCCGCCTTGCCATACTCCATTATCACGGCTTCTGTAATTGCTATGCCCAGCTGGCTCATGCGGGTGTACAGCCAGGCAGGCACCTGGCCATAATGCAGGGGAAGATCAGCATGCGCACGGCTCATAAGCTAAAGTTACCGCAATATGCGGGCATACATTTGTTAAAAAGAAAAAGCCACCGTATGGACGATGGCTCTAATATTATTCGGCGTTGCTGGCTTCTATTATCAGTTCTTTTATGCGCTCGTCAAAGGCTTCGGTGTCTGTTTCCCACACAATGTCTATCTCGTGTTTGTCTATTAGCGTCACGGGGTTGCCTTTCAGGTATATTTCATAATCCTCTTCACCAGTTTCCAGTGTAGCCAGGTTTTGTTGAATATGGGTAATGATGCGTCTTATTTCCGCATTGGCCACTTCGTTTATCGTAATATCCGAAGGCAGGTATTCTGTTATATCGTGAATGTCCAGCATAGTAGCGTGCTAAATTAGCTAATATTAGGTACTATTTGTGCTTTGGTAGCCCTATATGTTTTCAATTCGCGAAAGCCTATCATGCGTTTCAGCTCCGGGTCCCACACTTTCAGGCGGAAGCAGGCTGCTATCTCTTTGGGATGCAATGAGGTAGTCCTTGCGGTTTGCAGTTCTGGTATCGCAGCCATGGTTTCCGGCAGGCGGTAAAATGGTATGCGGGAATTCAAATGGTGAATATGATGGTAGCCGATATTGCCCAAAAACCAGTGCATAACCGGCGACATAGTCATATAGCTCGATGATTCCAATGCGGCACCTTCGTATTTCCAGTCTTCTTTATCAGTAAAAGAAGTAGCAGGAAAGTTATGCTGCGCATAGAAAAGGTAAGCACCCATAGCACAGGCTATAAATACAGGCAGGAATACGGTAAACAACCATGCATCCCAGCCAAAGGTTATAAATGCATATACCGATATACCAATATGTACAGCCAATGCTATCAGCGAATCAAAGTGTTTTCTCGGCGCACTCATAAACGAGCTGATGCACATGCCATACATGAACATGGTAAAATACCCGAACAATACCGTTAACGGATGGCGGATGAACAGGTATAGTCTCCTTTCCCCGGCAGACATAGATAGGTATTTTCCGGTAGTGCATATAGGGTAAGAGCCTATACTGGCACTGAATAGTTTAGAGTTATGCGCATGATGATAATCGTGCGAGCGTTTCCATATGCTGCTGGGCACCATTACATAGCTACCGTATATATTCATAATAACATCGGCCAGTACCGAGCGGTGCAATATGGCATGGTGCTGAAAATCGTGATAGATGATGAACATGCGCACCATTATCAGCCCCGATAGTATGCTGAAAGGTATCTTCAGCCATATATAGGGAATGAAAAAGGTGGCCGCTAACGAACCAAGCAGCAGGAATAAAGTAGATAGCAGCAGCCACCAGCTTTTATTTCTGTCCTCCTTTGCAAAGGCTTTTGTTGCTAATATCAGTTCTCTTCCGGTCCGCATCTGCATATTATTGTTGTTCGTTTGTTCGTTTGTGTTTCCACCTCCTGTGGCTCCACAGCCATACTTCGGGTTGTTCCCTTATATCTTTTTCAAGTTTACGTGTGTGCAATTCAGATATTTCGCCATCGCTGGTGCCTTTAGGGTTCTCGCACAGCACTTCGGCAAACATTTCGTAGTAGCCCCGCTTCACGCGTTTCACGGTAGCATACACTACAGTATAGTTCACCTTGCGCGATATCATTTCTGTTCCCTTGAAAACCGGCGTGTCCTGATTTAAAAAAGTGGTCCAGTATGCATTTTGCGGTGCCGGTGTCTGGTCGGCTATAAATGCCGTAGCATTTAGTTCCTCCCGGTTCTCCAGCATTTCCCTGAAGGTGTCCTTCATGGCTATCAGCTTGGTGCCAAAACGCGTACGCATTTTATACATCAGCCAGTCAAAGTATTTATTGCTGATGGGGTGGTATATCACATACAACTGGTGCTTGTTTACCAGGCTGAAGGTATTGCCTGCCCATTCCCAGTTGCCCAGGTGGCCCATCACCAGTACGATGCTTTTGTTTTCCGCCGCCAGTTTATCAAACACAGCTTTCGCCTGCGGATTGAAATAACAATGCTTCAGCATCGTTTCTTTACTCACCGTCAACGTTTTAAATGTTTCCAGGAAAAGGTCACACAGGTATTTATAATAACGCTTGGCTATTCCTTTTATTTCCTCTTCACTTTTCTCAGGGAAAGACTTGCGCAGGTTTTCCATCACCACACCTTTCCTGTAGCCCAATACATAATACAATAACCCATACAGTCCTGTTGAAATGAAATATAGTACCCTGAAGGGTAGTATGGAAATGAGATAAATAAAAGGCAGAACCAGATAATATATTATCGCCGACAACGTTATATATAAAATTTATGAAGCGATAAAAGTACTCAATTTTAGTGTTACGAAAAATACAATTGAACCCTCCGAGTGCTTTTTTTAACTT
>CAMLKS010000130.1 GCA_946480675.1 uncultured Bacteroidota bacterium | reverse complement strand
TCAATACAATGCATTTGTGAGGTGCAAATGCGATTATTATAAAATGAAAACCACTTCAGACTGGGCACAACTGGAATTCATGACACCATTCCCGCTAAGTATTGGCAATACAGCGAACGATAATGCCGTAGTTGTGTATCCTAACCCCGTGCACGATGTGCTGAATATAACCGTATCGGGCAGGTACGATGGCAGCAATATCAGCATTACAGATGTAACGGGAAGGGTGGTGACAACGATAGCCGTAACTGCACAAAGCATGGCTGTGGACATGAAAGGCATGGCAGCAGGTACTTATTTCTTAAAGTATAAAAACAATAATAACCAGGATATAATAAAGCTCGTGAAGGAGTAATATTTCTGCCTGATATATCATTTCTTTTAGCCACTTCTTAAAGAAGTGGCTATTTTTTTTTGTGTATCTCATTGATCATCTGTCACAGGTATATAAGTGTGTGTCTAATAAGTTAAAATAGCTGTATAACAAGGCTTCGCGGCAAAACGGGCGTAACTTTAGGGTACATTTCCTACCCCACGTCTTACATAACATTTAATTATTGAAATGATGTTACACTTTATCAAAAGGGCAGCGCTATGCGCTTTAATGTTATTGGCTTGCAACCGGCAGGCAATGGCACAGTTTCCTGCTTCAGCCTATAGTTTTTCATCTGCTGCGGGCACATTTACACCACTTTCAGGCGGTACCGCCCTTACCTTTTCCAGCCTTGATGATGGTACGGTGCAAGATGTGCCGATAGGTTTCACCTTCGAGTTTTGCGGGGTGCCTTATACCGAAGTCAGTGTATGTACCAATGGCTGGATATCTTTTGGCAATGTATCTACCACATCTACATCCAATAGCACCAGCTCGGCCATATATCCTGCTGTCATGCCTTTGTGGGATGATATTTCGGGCCAGTCAGGTGTTGTCTCACACCTCACATCGGGCACGCCGGGCAGCCAGGTATTTACAGTAGAATGGCTCAACTGGACCTGGTATTACAAAAACACCACGCCAATACCCATCGTTATATCTTTCCAGGTAAAGCTGTATGAAGCTACCGGCCGTATAGAGTATGTGTACCGCCAGGAGGCCGACCCGATAAATGGTTCGCCAAGTGCCACTATCGGTATCATGAAAAGCAGTACCGATTACCAGACTTTGAACAATTCAACAGCTACGCCAACAGCCAGTTCCACCACATTTACTACCAATATCAATACCAAGCCTGCTACCGGCCAGCTATACCGTTGGGACCCGCCACCGCCATGCCCCGGCATACTGCCTATAACAGTGGGCAACTACAACTCTACAGCCGCAGACTTTGGTTGGGGTACTGCCACCGGCGCAGTAGGTTATGAATGGGCGGTAGATACTAATCCTGATAAAGGGCCTGCCGGTACCACTACCATCAATACTGCTACCACCACAACAGCATCGCAGGCGGGCCTTACACCAGCTACCCGCTACTATATACACGTACGCAGCAAGTGCAGCGCCGTAAGCTATTCTAAATGGGATACCGTTTCGTTTGAAACAAGGCCCGATTGTGCAAAGCCCGGCCGCATTATGGTAGGGTATATAGATTCCAACTCCGTATCATTTCAGTGGCCGGCCATACCGGTAGCTATTAGTTACGAATACCTGGTAGACCAAACCAGAGCTGCCCCCGCTGTGGGTGCGGCGGCCATAGGGCAGTCGGGTACAGCCGTAAGCCTTACAGGCCTTACAGAAGGTGCGCTTTACTATGTGCATTACCGTTCGCTATGTGCCGGTGACGATAGCTCTGCATGGGCGCTCGATTCGTTCCGCATACCGGTGCCATGCCGTATGCCGGTTTTGGAGCTGGTAGAGCTGAGGCCCAATAATTCGGTAATATCGTGGGACCCTGTATATACTGCCACCGCTTACGAATACCTGGTAAGCACGGCAGATACCACACCTGCTTATGGTACGCGCTTGCTGCAAAATGCATTGCAAACACCATTCCTTACCGGTGGTACTACCTACAATGTATTTGTAAGGTGCAACTGCGAATACTATAATGTAGATACCAAATCTGCATGGGCACAGCTGAAGTTTACCACACCATTTGCTACCGGCATTAGTAATGTGCCGGGTAGTGATGCAGCATTGACCGTTTACCCTAATCCTACGTCGGGATATATAAACGTAGCCATTCCGGGTACGGTAAATAAGGGTAACATTACCATAGCTGATATGACAGGCAAAGTATTGCTATCTGCTACCGCTGAAACAAATATCATATCGCTGAACATTGGCCATCTGCCGGCTGGCAGCTATATGCTAAATTATACGGAAGGCGATAAAACAATTTCTGTGAAAGTATCGAAACAGTAAAAGCTTTAATAAACAATGAAAAAGCGCGGGCAGCAATGCCTGCGCTTTTTTGTTAAAAAAAATGCCGGAAAATGTTTCTTTATATAAATTATGTTTTTTAATTTTCGTTTTCTTATTACAAAGTATTGCTTTGTATTAAGAAGCAAACTGCCACTCTCAGCCTGCTACTATAGCGGCATCTTACCTTTTGTTTACTATTTTGTAATAACTATACCTGTGCGTTAGGTATATATTTAAATGATATGTTTTCTTTTTTACTGAGAAAAACACGGGATATTAATGGGATTTTAATGTTTTTGTTAAACACCCAATATGCATTATAAGTTAAATTGTAACACTTAAATAATATACTGCCCGCAATAGTTGTTAAAAAAAGTGAATGAAATATAAACAAAACAAAAAAACCTCTTAAATAAAAGTATAGATGAAACAATTCAACATTTTTAAGAAGTTATGTCTACCGGTACTCGCTATCTGCGCTGCCTCTGGCGGTGCATCTGCTGCAGTTACCAGTGGTACATATACTGTTGGTACCGGAGGTACCTATGCCACCCTCGCTGCGGCGGTGACGGATCTTAACAGCTCTACCATCACGGGTGCTGTTACGTTCAATATCCTGCCCGGTACCTATACTACAGCTGCCGACTGGCAGGTAATAGTAGGTGCAGTGAGCGGTGCCAGTGCTACAAACAGGATTACCTTCCAGGCGCAAACACCCGGCACCGTTACTATCAATGTAGCAGGTACCAATACGGCCAACTATGTGATAAAACTGGATGGCGCTTCCTACGTTGATATAAAAAACCTGGTACTGGTAAACAGCGGTACATCTTACGGCAGGGTGGTAGAGCTGGCCGGTGCAGCATCTTACGATAGTATCGTGCGCTGCCGCCTGACGGGTGTTTCTACTTCTTCCAGCAGTAATGACAGGGCGGTGATATATGCCAATAATACCGGCAGCATGATATCAAACGTTATCAAGGCCGATACCATTCAGAATGGTTCGCACGGTATCTATTGGTGGTCGCCATCTACCAATTCAGTTACACATACTTTCAGCAACAACGTAATATCCGGCAGCCGTGAGGCATACCTGTATGCACGCACGCTGAGCAATCCTACCATCACAGGCAACATTTGTTCTGCCTCAGGCGTAGGCACACACTATGGTTTTTATATACCATACACTCAAAATGGCCACACATTTACCAACAACAGCATTACTACATCCGGTAGTGGAGAGGTACATGGCCTTTATGAAACATACAGTAACAGCAGCAGCGCCAATAATGAGCTGGTGGTAAGTAATAATACCATCAACCTGACAGCCGGCGGTTATGTATATGGTGTGAATTTTAATAACTATAATAAACGGTTAAGGATCACCAATAACACCATAAACACCAGCACTACCAGCGGTGATAACTACGGTGCATACCTTTACTGGTTCAACGAAAACATCTATTTCAATAATAATACCGTTACATGTTTGAACAGCAGTTCTTATTATTATACATACGCTCTTTACAACTATTATAATAACTACAACATATCCGGTGCAGCCATAGAAGTAAATAACAATACCGTTACAGCCACTTATTCAAATGGTACCTATGGTAACTATGGTATGTTTAACTACTTCCTGAACTACTATAATACCAACTCTACCTTCCAGATGAACAATAATACGGTGAATGTAAATACTACTTCATCTGCCGGTTATTACAACTACGACCACTATGCATACTATATAAACTATGGTACCGGCAACACCACCGAAATAAAAGGTAATACTTCTAACCTCAATAGTGGTTATTTAGCTTATGCATGGCAATTGATGTACCTGTTTAATGCCACGGTGGAAAACAATACCATCAACAACCAATTTAACCAATCGAGCGGCTATGCATATATATATGGTGCATACTACAGCGATGGTATTAAATTCAGGAACAATGCCTACAATACGAATATGACTGTAGGTGGTACTATTTATAACTACGCCTTTGCAGATTATCATAGCGGTAGCGGTACGCAGGATACTATAGAAAACAATACTCAAAATTTCAATCTTACCAGCGCTACTTACTATACATACCAGTATTATGCAAATGGTGTAAATCGCAACAATACGCTGAATGTAAACACAACCAGCGGTACTATCTACCATTCTCCAAGGTATAGCTACAGCGGCAAGTTGTATAATAACAAGATCAACCTGACATCTACTACCGGTGCCATATATGGTTTTTATTGTTACGGCGGTACCAGCTATTCTGCCGACTACATAGCTAATACATGGAACATGAACAGTAATACAGGTAATATCTACGCATTTGGTGGTTATTACGGAGGCGGTAATAAACTCTTCGGTAACGTGTTTTCTGCAAAAACAGCAGGCTCTACCTACATGATCTATGAAAGTTCCGGGCTCTATGCCGATGACCAAATGGTCAACAATACCTTCCATAGCAACTCTACGGGTAGCACCAACTACCTGGTGTACAGGAGCGGTAATAGCAGCAGCTATAATGGTAAACATTATGTTTACAACAACATATTTTCAAAGAGTAATGGTGCGAGCACACACCCTGCTGTATATATAGCAGATACTACGTACTGGATGGCAGACTACAACTTGTACTACACACCAGGCACCGTAAACCTACAAAGGACTTCAGGTTCAGCTATCACTACTTCATCGCTGCAGGCATGGAGGAATAATACGAAGCGCGACCTGAACTCACTGATCTACGATCCCGGCTATCTCGATGCAGCCAACAGGGATTTCCGTCCCGATCCGGCCAATTCAAATGCATGGGCAGCACATGGCCGTGGCAGGCACATAGCCGGCGATACGCTCGACGCTGCAATGACAGCCCGTCCGCGCACGGTTACACAGGGTGTTCCTGATTTGGGTGCATACGAATTTACACCTACCAGCACCCCACCGGCTGCTATAGCTACACCGGCTACACCGGTACCGGGTGGCACACAGGTATTCACTTTCGGCCAGGATACGGTTCAGGCCATCAAATGGGGTGTTTCTGCTCCATCGGCCATAGTAGTAAGGCAATATAGCGGCGTACAGGCACCGGTAGTACCCGGCACTGTAGACCGTATGTACTTCTACACCACTATGGATGCGGGTGGCGCACATGCGTTCCCTCATTCACCAATGATATACTATAAAGACCCGCAATTGGGAACCATACCTAACGAAACAGCTGCCAAAATTGCCAAATCGAGCAATGGTGGCCTGTGGCAGGGTTACAATTTCTCAAATGGTATTACAGATTCGATAAGGAACATCCTGACATCTAAAAATGAAATGGATAGCATTGGTAGTTATTCAGGCGTGCTGAATGCCCGCATCGGTATCCGTTGCGTAGTGCCACCGTCAAATGTTGAGCATGATAATGTTACCGCATTTGCTGCCGATATGAGCTGGGACACTGTTTTCAACCCTATCGGGTATCAACTGATATACACAACATCTAAAGGCACGCCAACAAGCGGTGCAGGTGCCCTGTTTTTAACCAGCAGCAGCACTACACTTACCGGCCTGCTCGAAAACACCACATACTACGTTTACGTACGTACCATATGCGGTTCAAAAGATACATCAGACTGGGCTGTAGATTCTTTCCGTACACTCATCACTTGTCATAAACCGGATGTGAAGATCACTGCACTTACAAATTCTAGGGCTATCGCTTACTGGGATCCCGTACTGACATCTTACAAATATGAGTATGCAGTAACCAACTCACCGGCGCCACCTGCTTTCGGTACTACTATCTATACCAACCAGATACAAGTGCCACTGCAACCGGGCCAGAAATATTGGGTACACGTACGCGCTTATTGCAACACGATGTATACAGAGTCTGACTGGGGTAATGCTGCATTTGAAACATTCCCGACATCTGTTAGCAATGTAAACATCAACAGCATAGGGCTGGAAGCATATCCTAACCCTGTGAAAGATATCCTGAATGTGAAACTGTACAACAAAATAGATGGCACCGCTACACTGACACTGACAGATGTAACCGGTAAAACCATCAAACAAGTAAGCGTTACAGATACGAAAGTGGAACTGGATATGAATGGTATAGCACCCGGTATGTACCAGCTGAAATACACAGACCGTTCTCACATAGATGTTATCAAAATAAACAAGCAATAAGTAAGTATAATTTCTAAACGATACGCCACCCATCAGGGTGGCGTATTTGTTTTTAAGGCATATTAAAATGTGGTTAAAACCCTAACAAAATATAAACCGGCTATGTCTATAATACAGGCGGAAAGCTATTTTTAGCCCGGGTACGTATATAATGGAAAAAGGGGCAGGACGATGCTTTTACGTCTGA
>CAMLKS010000129.1 GCA_946480675.1 uncultured Bacteroidota bacterium | reverse complement strand
CACAAAGAAATTAAATAATTTTACTAAAAATATTTTTTGAATCATGGCAAAAGCAGCTAAAACCGCGATCAAGAAAGACCCTAAGCTGGCAGCAGAAGCTAAGAACTACACTAAGGTGATCAAAGCGGTACGCAGCCCTAAAACCGGTGCTTATACTTTCAAAGAAAATATGATGCACAAGGATAAAGTGAAGGATTTTCTGGCACAGAAATAATACAGCCTCTATAGACTAAGTACTTATAACCTTGGTACTTATAAACATACTTCAAAGCCGCCTATTGGGCGGCTTTAGTGTTTTGAATAAAATGCTCATCTGCTCATCAATAAAAGAAAACCCAATAAGCCACCACCACACTTACCAGCGCAGCAATAAGTACTGCGCCGGCCGATATGTCTTTTATCTTCTTCACCACCGAGTGCCACTTCCCTTCTGTTGCCAGGTCGCAAAACATTTCAATAGCAGTATTGAAGGCCTCAGCCATCCATACCAGTCCTATTGCTATGCTGATGGCAATCCACTCCATTGCAGTAATGCCCTGAACGATGCCTGCTATTATTGCACCAATGGTAGCAGCAAGGTGCAACCAGGTATTATGCTCCTGTTTCACCAGTTGAGCAATACCGCTGATAGCATATATAAAGCTGGCCAGGCGTTTTGATGTGCTAAATTTCTTCGCTTTATCCATATTCTTATACGTTCACCGGTAGCTTCCTGTCATGTGCATACCAGTCTATTTTTCGTGAATAATACATGATAACAGCCAATATGATGAATAGACCGATGCTACCAAACAGCAATGCATAATCTTCCAGCTGTATCAAAATGAATATATAGCCGTATAATCCTGCCAAGGCACAGATAAACCCTCCGGCGATCTTGCCGCTCTTGAATATCGACCATATATAAGAACCAATGAGCGACACCGTAGCCGTAGCCGCTATGAAATAAGCGGGATTGAAACCTGTGTATTCAGATATGGAAAGCAGCAGCGTATAGAATATGCACAGCGCAAAACCTACCAGCAGGTATTGCAGCGGGTGTACCTGCCTTTTCTGTACCATTTCAAGAAAGAAGAATATAAAGAAAGTGAGTGCTATAAATAGTATGGCATACTTCACACTCCTTTGCGTTTTGGCATATCCATCGGCAGGTTGTATCAGCTTTACACCAAAGGCTGATTTTTCTATATCATACTCCGTACCTGCTACCCAGCTTTGAGGATAGCTGCGCGATACCTGCATCACCTTCCAGTGGGCAGTAAAGCCTGCCTTGTTAATATCTGCTGTTTTATCTGGTAAATACTGACCATCAAATGCCGGGTTCTTCCAGGTAGAGCGAAGGCTGGCTTCCGTTGTTTTCCCAATAGGCGTAAAGTAAAGGTTCGACGAACCTTTCACCTTAGCATCCAGCGAGAAGGAAATCTTCTGCGCAGGGTCGATAGCCACATTAGCATATAAACCGGAAGCCACTACTTTATTGTTGGGCACACCGGCCTCCATCGTTATCTTCTCTGCATTCCAGCTTATCGTCACTTCATCTTCCAGTCCACGCACATCATCTATACCCATCAATACCTGGCTTTCTGCCCACATAACGTTTTCGGGTGCTATCTTCAGCAGGCTGCTTACCGAGGCCGGTATAAACGTACCGCTTATCTTCAGGTTCGAGCGATAAAGGGCTACCGTGTACAGGCTGCGATGCCTTTCTTCCGGTATCACTTGACCGTCAATACTCAAGGTTTCCGGCAGCAGGTAAAAGTGAGAGGTGAGCACAGATACCTTACCATCGGCCAGCGGTGCATATACTTTGTAGGGTACCGACAATATGGGGCCTGTTATGGTTTGATTATTGGCCCATTTACTGCTTACCTCCGTCACTACTTCCTGTTGCCGCTGTTTGCGTTCATTCACTAGTTGCGATACGATGGCAGCCGGTATCAGCATCAGTAGTGTCAAAAAGCCAATGAGAAAACCTTTTATCAGGTTCCTGTTTCTTTCATAAAAAGATGGTTCTTTTTCAAAAATGGTTGTTTCCATATGTTTCTATTTTAAAAGCACTTTGAATTACAAAGTATTGTGAGCAAAAAAATTTATTTCGTGGTTTTGATGATTGCCTCAAGGGCGTTCAGGTGGTTTCTAAACGCTGTTTCGCCTGCTTTTGTTATGGTATATGTGGTATTAGTTTTTCGCCCGATAAATCCTTTCTGCACCTTTATATAACTATTTTCTTCCAACGATTTAAGGTGTGATGCCAGGTTGCCATCTGTCACGTCAATCAACGCTTTCAGATCATTAAAGTTTAATGATTCATTCACCATCAGGGCGCTCATAATACCTATGCGTACCCTGCTGTCAAACAGCTTATTCAATTGTTCTATCGGGTTCCTCATGCCTTGCCTTTTATTGCCTGCCTGTCATATTTATTCCACATAATAACGCCGTACAAGATATGTAAAACCCCAAAACCTAAGGTCCATAATAACAGCCCGTATCCTTGCAGAAAGAGGCAAAGGATACCCAATGCTATTTCAAAGAACCCCAGATACCTGATGTCAGATAAGGTATGCTTGCTGCCATTCATCAATGCCAGTCCGTAAAACACCAGGCAGACAGCGGGTATATATGCTTCAAGGCCGCGATACAGGAATACAAAAGCAAATATGCCTCCTATGGCCAATGGTACCGCCAACTCAAATACCATCCGCCTCGATGCGGGGCTCCATAAAGTAGCACCAGCTTTTCGGGCCTTTCTCATAGTGAAGAAAAGACCACCAGCTAAGGCGACTATCAACACTACCATAGCAAGCATAGCAAAGCGAAAGACATAAGCTCTGTAGTCACCATTAGTTTCACCTATAGGGATGCTGTTACTATACTCATAAAAAAAGCCTTCCGGCGCCTGCTGCAGCCACTGCCTGGCTATTGCCGCACCTACCAGCGCCGTACACCCTGCCCATACCCCACTCCAGCCGCTAAGGCTCAGAAACCGGGCAGAACGCTCCATAATACTATGAATATCCTGCAATGTCTTTATCGGATTGGCTGTATCTTCCTGATGCATATAAAGCACTTTGAAATACAAAGTAAAGGCATAATATTTATATCTGCAATAACAGTTTCCTTAAAATTATTATAAAGGCTTTCACGTAATTTTATAATACTAAAATCCGCTGTTATGAAATATTTACTCATTATCATTGCCAGCACAATTAGCATATCTGCTGCGGCTCAAACCCAGAACATAGACCTGAGCAAAGACCCCGGTAAAGTGCCTGTAACTACTAATAAATCGAACGCACAGTTGCTACGCGAATCAAGGCAGCCGGTCAATACACCTGCAATAGACAGCAACCTTCAGGACAAATACAAGCTGAATAATAACACCACCACCGACATGAAAAATTCCAGCATGTTCCTGAACGAAGATGGCCAACGCAACCACACGCAGCAGCAACAGATAAACCTGGGTAATGGTGGTACCAAGGCTACGAATACGATTCATTATGACAATGCCGGGCGGGTGCAAGGTAGTGGTACCAGCATACAATTTGGAAATAAAAAGAACTAGCCCAACGCATTATAGCACAACTTTTTACATCGATCAACAAACCCGTTTAGCATAATATTATACGCTGCGGGCACAGTGTTTTAGCTATGTAACCGAATTCAATAAAGGTATTGTTAACCCTAAAAAATTCGGTTATGGAAAATACAGCAAAAAAACACGGTAAAGTGCTGAGCTTTACTCCGATAGTCCTGTTTACACTGTGGACCGTCTACTATACAATCATCAATATTAATACGCCCTTCCCTGCACGTTTTGAAGACCATATTGCCATAATGACCAATACAATTGCCAATTATAATTTGCTGTTTATCCTCCTGGCAATTATATGTACCATTACGGCAGGCATACTACTCTATTTTACAGTGCATATAGCACGGCTGAAACATATGACCGCCGGTGAAAAAATAGCATGGATGGTGTTTATGGTTTGCTTCGGTGCATTTTCATTTCCTGTATTCTGGTATTTTGAGTTGCGCAACGAACCACAAAACATTGATGTATATACCAGCATAGCATAATAATCACCCACTCCACATAGAATGTAAATAGCCTGCGAAAAGCAGGCTATTTTGAGTTATGGCTTTATCATGACAAATGTAACTTGAAGCATTTGCAGTAGTTGTTTTAACTTAACGACAAGAAACTATCGCTAATGCCCGCCACTGAAGAAAAGCTCAATTATGTAGAACTACCACAACCAAATACATTACTGACTATTCAGCATCTGGATTATAAAAATCCTTACGACTATAGTAAGATGCACCGTCACGATTATTTTGAAGTAATGTTTATAAAACAAGGAGGTGGTTCACAAATAATAGATTTCAACACCTACCAACTGCAAGCGAATGATATATACATCATTTATCCCGGGCAGATGCACCTGATGGATAGGCGCGATGCCAATGGATTGGTAATACAATTCCGCAAAAACATTTTTGAGTACATACATGCTATCAAACATTACCACCTCTATCATACCAATGCATTAGTAAACAGCGAACTCGCAGCATTCGATCATTTATTTGACATCACAGCACGCATGCAGTTACTATTGCAACAAAAAGATAAACTATCGCAGATTGCATTGCATAAAGCATACAGCTATTTGCAAATAGTGCTACTCTCTGTTGTTGAGCTGAATGAAAAGGCACAAGTAAATGCTACAGGGCAACCGTTGCTAAGTGAATACATCTCACTCATCACCCATCACATCAACACCAAAAAGAAAGTAGCGGAGTATGCAATGCTACTGGGTTGCACACCTGAAAAACTAAATGACATCTGCAAGAAGGCATTGGGCAAAACAGCATTGCAACTGATACACGAAGAACTATTGCTAGAAATACGCCGCCTGCTTTTACTAAATGAACTATCGCTAAAAGAAATTTCTTTTCAATTAAACTTCGATAGCCAATCCAACTTCAGCACATTCATCAAGACCCATACAAGCCTTACCCCAAAAGAACTGCAAGCTGCCGTACTGGAAATTTATAATTAATTCAGGCTTTTTAATAAAAGCTATATAAGCCGTCTGCCATATCTTTATTGTAGGTACATTAAACCAAAGTATAGATATGAAACGCGCAATTTTACTTTTTACCGCCTTTTCGGGCGTTCTTTACCTGTCACTAACCAGCTACAGCTCCGGGCCAGCCTCACAGGGCATCGGGCACGTGGCTGCCAACGGTTGTGGCAGCGGATGCCACGGTTCAGCTACAACCAATACCCTTGTAGGCATAGCCGTAATGGATGGCAGCACACCGGTAACCGGCAGCTACAACCCCGGAAAAACCTACAGAATAACTGTAACCGGCACCAACAGCACACATAGCTTATACGGCTATCAATTCTCCGCACGCACATCTGCCAATGGTACTGCAGGTACTTACCTCAACATACCAAATGGTTCTAAACAATCGAACGCATCTTCTGCATTGAAAGTGATAGAGCATAGTGCTCCTATTTCAGCAGCAAGTGGTTTATCGGTATCATTCGACTGGACTGCACCGGCAACTGGCACCGGCAATGTAACACTCGCATTAAGTGTAAATGCGGTGAACGGCAACGGCAATACTAGCGGCGATGAGTTTAACACTGTAACAACAACACTAAGCGAATCTTCTACATCGGTAGCTGCCGTTGCAAAACTGGCTGCGGCTGTATATCCAAATCCTGCTACAGAGCAAATAACTGTAAAACTGAACAGCAGCAATAAAAATACATTGGTACATGTATACGATATGATGGGCCGTATGATACATACAGAAAGCACCAACGCCAGCAGCATCCGCATCAATACAACTGCCTATGCAAAAGGTATGTACACCCTGCAGGTAATTCAAAACGATCAAAAACAGGTAGTACCATTTGCAGTGCAATAATATCATGCTTCTGATATCTTGAAAGCAGCCTTTATGGCTGCTTTTTTATTATATATTTTTCTTAATTTCAAGCTGGTAACAAAAAACACCTTATATGAAAAGGATATTCATAGCCCTCATCAGCTTTGCTACACTCTGTTCTTTCAATGAAGACAAACAGGTAAAACTGATAATCGATGCGGGGCATGGTGGCAGCGATGCCGGTGCCGTTAGCGCAGCAGGCGATAAGGAAAGCGATCTCTCCCTGCAGTTTGCTACAGCTCTTTATACGCAGGCGAAGCTGAAAAACATAGAGGCGGTGCTTACCCGTTCATCAGATGAGTACCGCACGCTGACGGAACGCGCCAATACACAAGCCAGCGCTGATGCAAAGACCTTTTTCATATCCTTTCATATGAATACCGAAAACAGCCATCAAAAGCGTGGCGGTGAGGTTATTTATAGCGGCACGAGTGTAAACAGCGTTGCCTCAAAGGCATTGGCAGAAAAGATAACTGCTGCCTTGAATAGACTCAATAATGTACCTACTGTGTTAACAGATAAAAACCTGGTAGTACTGAAAGATAATGCAGTACCTGCTATAGTGGTAAGCCCCGGGTACATCAGCAATGAGCAAGACCTGCGCAAGCTGAAAGACCCCGGCATCCAAAAAGAACTGGCTATGCTGATAGTAAAAGCCATACAGGAATAAAAGAGTACACCTCGTGATAAATAGAAATAGCCGCCCAAGGGCGGCTATTTCTATTATATGTAATGCTATATTGTTAAACCAGCATGGTTACCGGGTTTTCCAGGTGGGCTTTCAGCGTTTGCAGGAAGCGGGCACCTACGGCTCCATCT
>CAMLKS010000128.1 GCA_946480675.1 uncultured Bacteroidota bacterium | reverse complement strand
GAATATGATACCTCTACCGGCTTTGCTATGTGGCTGGCAGCACAGGCATTCAAAACCCAACAGGTACCCGATGCCATCATTCAGAAAAAGGGCATCAACCCATCTGTAAAAACCGTGCTGATAGTAAACCACTATATTTTGAATAGTGCGAGTGTGATGCTGTTGAGGGGGTAATATTTATCTTATGCATCCTACCAAATTCCCAAATAAATAGATAATGTATCCGAAAACCATAATTGACAAAATTACCTTTACGACTTTCTTACCACCATCATATATCTCCACGGTAAAGTCTAAAATTTTATACTTAAAGTCATCAATCGGCATTTTTGAATAGGCTTCAGCTTTCTTTTTCGATTCTTCTCTCCACTTATTGATATTATCGCCTTCGTTTGTATTATGGAAGGTCTTAGATTCTTCACTGTAGACTTTATCGTAATAATTTCGCTTATCAAAGTCACTTAACACTTCATACGCTTCTGTTATTTTTATAAATGCTTCGTGAGCATTCGGTTCTTTATTAACATCAGGATGATATTTCAATGCTAAAGACCGGTAAGCTTTTTTTATTTCCTGTAAGGTTGCATTTGAGGATACACCTAAAACTTCATAATAGTTAAATATCATTAATACAGATTTTTTCTCAAGACAGAACTACTGTATTTCTTTGCTTTTGCTTTCCATATTTCGGCATCTTGGAATTGTTTATTTAGATAATTAATGTAGCCGTGATAGTAATATGTCTTTGCAATTAACAGATGAACTATATTCCAATTTTCATTATGGCTAATGCTATTGGTTCTAAGTATTAGACTTTTGAGACTTGTTTCATTAAAAAGATGTAATACCAGTTTTTTAAACAAAACTGTAGCATCATACTCACCTTGGCTTTCATAAATGTGATTTGCACTAACCATTAATGCTAATAGATTTGATTCGTCAATTTCTATTATCTTTTGAGATATACGGAGAGCATCTGTAATATTTTTTTCCCTAATTGATTTCAACAACTTCTTCTCTAACGTGCCTACATCATCCGGATTTCTTAATATTTTATAGTCATCAACCTTTTTATCAACCTTTTTATATGACCATGTAATTAAATAGATGATCCCACCTACTATTAGAAAAATAATTGTTTGAACCATGGCGAATATTGTGTTTAAATATATTAAGCACAACAATTAAAAGCAAGCACAAAGAATACATAAGTTAATTCTCGGTATCCGCCTTTTGCCTGGGCATTAAAAATGCCGTCATCACCAGCCCGAATGCGATAGCAAATACCACATCTTTCCAATCTATCTTCAATGCCGCCTGCATGCCTTTATTATATATGCTGAAAAGGAATGTAACCGAAAAGTAAACAACAGTCAGCGCCAGGAATAGCCAGAAACGCTTCGTCTTGATCATATACGAACAGTAGATTGATGCAATAAAGCTATGGAAACAGAAATTAGCGCTATGTTAAGATTATATAGCGCCTACTATCATTACCTCGGTAGGTGTGGGGTTGCCGCCTTCTTTTTCAAGAGATATGGCAAAAGCCTGGCCGTTTTGTACCTGCATCGGCACTTTCAGCATCATGCCTGCATTAGCTACCAGGTCGTTTGATATAACGCCCATGCTCACGGGCTTACCTTCCTGTATCACCCACAGCTGGTACTGCTTGCCTTTTTCCGGCATTGGCATATGGTGTATGGTCAGGTAGGTGTCCCCCGTTCCTTTACTCCAGAATACCATACCCGTCATATCTTTTCCGGGCTGCGCACTGCGCATTACTACGGTTTTCATACCCGTATCTGCCAGCATACTTCGGCCTTTTTCATAAGCCTCTACTTTAGCCAGCATATTACTTTGCTGTGCCTGCATAGAGTCTATCCTTGCAGCCATGGCCGCCTTCTCGTCGTTTATCTTATTGCGTTGCGATAGCAGCATAAAGTTGGTAAGCACACTCACCGCTACGGCTGCCCATACGGCGGCGCGCTGCCAGCTCATCTTGGGTGCCTGTTCTACCGGTGGTTCAAAGGCTATTACTTTTGGTACCGGTTCTGCTACGGGTTGCTGCACCGGTAGCAGGGCGTCACGGGTACCATCACTATCGGCACGTTGCTGCACTTGTATAGCGCTCCATATCTGCTCCTGCAGGTGCGCAGGTGGTTCTATAGGTGTGGATGCCGCATAGTTTTCCATGGCAGCCTCTATGGCTTCCACTTCCCGCAGCAATTCAGGATACAGGGCTATATCCGCCTCTACCGATGCACGCTCAGCTTCGCTAAGCCCTCCCAGTACGTAGGCTTCCAGTATGCCCGATTCTATGTATGCCTTTATATCCACTTTTTTCTAATTACTATAATGTTTTCTCAACAATTGTATAGCATGCCGCATACGGGTTTTAACCGTACCCAGCGGTATTTCAAGCGTTTTCGCTATCTCATCCAATGTATATCCTTTGAAATAGGCAAGCTCTACGATAGCCTGGTATTCCGGCTTCAACTCATGCACTGCTGCCTTCAGCCCTATAGTATCTGTCTTCTGCTCGGTCTTCATTCCTTCCCTCACAATATATACGGCATCTTCACCCGTCTGGATTTTTGCCTTCATGATCTCCCCTTTCGATCTCAATTTATCTATAGAGGCATTGCGGGCAATATTGATCATCCATGTGTAGATGCGGCCTTTTTCAGCACTGAACTGGCCTATGTTATTCCATATCTTAACAAACACTTCCTGCAGCACATCCTGTGCAGTCTGGTCGTCGCTTATTGTCTTTTTAATGACACTATACAGCACGCCCGCATAGTTTTTATACAGGTAATTAAAAGCATCCCGGCTCTGCTGCTTCAACAGCAAAACAAGTTCCGGCTCACTATATGTAACGGATGGTGCCAAATGACAAATGGTAGTTCAATGTAGCAATTACCGGGCAAATATCATCCGGTAGTCGGTCTTTATTTTTCCGTTACTGATATCGTCCAGTTTCTTTTTAATGAGCCTCCGTTTCAATTGCGGTAAATAATCGATAAAAAGCTTACCATCAATATGGTCATACTCATGCTGTATCACGCGGGCGGTAATACCCGTAAACTCCTGCTCATGCTCCCGGAAGTTCTCATCCATATAACGCAGGCGCACTACCGGCATGCGGTACACATCTTCACGTATCTTGGGTATGCTCAGGCAGCCTTCATTATATGCCCATGGTTCACCATGCTCTTCTATAATGTGGGCATTGATGAATACTTGTTTTATGGGTTTTTCGTTCGGATAATCACGCTTGTCCTCATCGTCAAAGTTTTCTACTATCTGCACGGTATCTATTACAAACAGGCGGATGCCTTTGTTTATCTGTGGTGCGGCTATACCCACGCCATTGCTGTGATACATGGTTTCCCACATATCCGCTATCAGTTTTTTCAACTCGGGGTATTCAGGCGTAATGTCATCACATTCCTTCCTCAGTATCGGGTGCCCGTACGCTACAATTGGCAATATCATCTATCAATAAATTATTAAGCTTTGCAAAGATACGAATCAGGCACGGCTTTCGAGGTATTCCTGCAATATTATAACAGCACTGATGCTGTCTATCAGTTCCTTCTTTTCGCGTTGCTTTTTGCTAAGGCCCATCCGGGCAATAGCTGCCGATGCCATTTTAGAGGTCATACGTTCATCCCATCGCTCTATAGGCAGGTTGGGGAATACATGCTGAAACTTACCTATAAATTTATCTACCAAAGGCGTAGCATCGGTAGCACTGTCGTCAAAATTGAGTGGATAACCTATAATCACCTTTTCTACCGGTTCCTGCGCCATATACTTTTTCAGCCAGCCTATCAGTTCATCGCTATCGGTGGTTTCCAGTGCGGTGGCTATTATCTGCAGCGGGTCGGTAACGGCTATGCCCGTACGCTTCTTTCCATAATCGAGTGCTAATACGCGCGCCACGGGTTATTACTTTAGTTGTTTTACAATAACGGTGCCCATCTTCTTCACAATATCGGCTTCTGCATGCTTCAGCTCTATCAGCTTTTTCAGCATGGCCATCTGGCGGTGTTCTTCTTTTTCGCCCTGTATGCGTTTCAGCAGTTCTGCCTGTACCAGTTTTATTTTTTTCAGTTCGAAATAGGTAAGCGTACTTTCTACTTCGTTGATATAATTCAGCTCACCCGCCAGTGTTTCTATGCCGTACATCTTGCGCCAGTTCTCGCTCATTTCCTCGCCGGGGCGCATTATTTCTATCACGGCTTTTTGCAGGGTAGTGTCGGGATGGGTCACAAAGAAATTATACTCCGGCCCAGTGCCATGCTGTTGCAGGTAGCTGTAATATTCATCATACGCACGCCTTGCTAGCTCATTCTCCAGAAAGTCGGGGTCTAGTGTATGATACAGCATATCAGCCGCATGAGCATAGCCTTCCATAGGCTTATTGCCATGTTCTATCAATACACGTATCAGTTCCCATTCCTGGAACTCGGTGGTGTTCAGCTTCGGTGCCAGGTCCGGCTCCGGTTCTGTGCCATACACTTCGGGCGCATCGGGCATTTCCTGCTGAGGTGCATCCTGCCTGCGCGACTGCTGTTTTCTTTCCTGCTCCGCACGGTCGCGTATATACTTGTTTACAAGGTTTACTAGCTTGGTCTCATCTACCTGCAGCCTGCGGGCAGCCTCGCGTATATAGTGGTCTTGCAGAGCAAAGTCTTCCGCTTTGTTGATGAGCGAAACACTCTCTGCTATCTCATTTACCAGTTTCGATTTCTTCACCGGGTCATCACCCGCATCGCGCATACCTACTTCCAGCCGGAAGCTGATGATATCCTGCTTGTGCTCTTTTACATATTCATGAAAGCGCGTCGCACCAGACTTTTGTATAAAGCTATCCGGGTCTTCACCTTCGGGCAGTAATACCAGCTTTACCGTAAAGCTTTGCGACAAAGCCATGTCTAAGCCGCGCAAAGCTGCTTTCACACCTGCGCTATCACCATCATACAGTATGGTAAGGTTGCGGGTCAGCTGGCCTATTACGCGCAGCTGGCCTTCGGTCAATGAAGTGCCGCTACTGGCCACCACATTTTCTACCCCACCCTGGTGCAGCGATATCACATCGGTATACCCTTCCACCAAAAAGCATTCATCATTACGACTGATGCTTTGGCGGCTCTGGTACATGCCGTATAGTACACGGCTCTTATTATATAGTTCGTTCTCCGGCGTGTTGATGTACTTCGGCGCACGGTCGTTACTTTTCAGTATGCGCGCACCAAAGCCCAGCACACGGCCGGTCATGCTTTGTATAGGAAATATTACACGGCCACGATACACATCATAATGCCCGCGTTGCCCGTTTTTCACAAAGCCTGCACGCTCCAGCAGTTCGCTGTTATAGCCTTTCAGGGTTGCGGCTTTAAAGAAAGCCTCCCCCATTTCGGGATTATAACCCAGTTTAAATTTTTCTATAGTGTCCTTTCGGAATCCCCTTTGCTTGAAATAGCTGAGGCCTATTACCTGCCCTTCTTCTGTATTCAGTAGGGTATCGTGAAAATATTGCGCTGCATATTCATTTAAGATACGCAAGCCTTCTTCGGCTAATTGTTGTTGTTGCTGTTCAGGCGTACGCTCGGTTTCCTCCAGCGTTATCTTGTAATAATCGGCCAGCCAGCGGATAGCTTCGGGGTAGGTCAGCTTTTCATGCTCCTGTATAAAGGTGACAACATTACCCGCCTTAGCACAACCAAAGCATTTAAAGATGCCTTTTGCCCCTGACACATAAAAAGAAGGTGTCTTCTCATTGTGAAACGGGCAATTGGCGATATGATTAGCTCCCCGCTTTTTCAGGCGCACAAACTGCCCCACCACATCTACGATGTCGGCACGGTTCATTACTTCCTGTATGGAGGCGGGAGAGATCATCTGTATGCTAAGGTAACTAAAAGGGTAAGTTTATGACTATGGTGTCAGTGTTTCCTGCACATCCTTTTTCAGGTCGGCGAGGAATTGCCGGGCTTCCTTTTCATGCTTATCGGTGTGTAGCATAAAATAGTAGCGTTCCATCTGCAGGTCTATATCATCCAGGAAAGTAGCGCAGCTTTCCATCAGCAGTTTTTTCACATCTGCCGTTTCATATGTGCTGCACACATCTTCATGCTCCGCTATCTGCAAAAAAGCTATCATATTGCTTATCAATAGCGGGTTGGCAGGATACTTCTTTACCAACTCTTTACACTTTACAGATATAGCTATTTCATCGCAATCATCAGCATGTATCATATCTGCCAGCGCATCTGTGTCTGCACGCAGTGCTGCCAGCTGATCTATTACAGTGCCTATCATTTCCTTCATGCTGCAAAAGTATCGAAATATCAGTTAGGGATGATGGTAGTTGTGAAACGTACACGTTCCCGCTTTTTGCTGAACACATGCCAGTTTCCATCATATGCTATGTGCTCGGGCAGCAGCTTGCCATTTACCTGCATGGTGCGCACTTTCATCCGCACATCAAAATCATACACCAGCGTTTTGTAGGAAAGGGAGTAATCGCGTGCTACAATAGCATAGTCTGTTTTACGAAACCAGGTGGTCAGTTCATTATACACCACATCGTCTGCATATTCTTTTTTAGGGATGGCTTTGAATACATAGCACTCCACCCCATCATGCATTTCCGATAGCAGCTTAAAATCATACATTTTCGCCACATCGGGTTCAAATATGGCTGCTTTATCGCCCATCAGCGGCACGCCTGCCACCTTACTGCCAGGGTTAAATATCAGTTGTTTCAGGCGGTATTTATTTTTTT
>CAMLKS010000127.1 GCA_946480675.1 uncultured Bacteroidota bacterium | reverse complement strand
AAGTGCTGATACTACGCGGCAGCTGCAACTTCGCAAGCATTGAGATCAAATCATATTAATCAATCTTATCCTTTGCAAAGGGATATATAAACTACAAAATGGTGTATTATGAAAGCCTACACTGCACAAATAATCTATAGAATAAAATGCGATGGTGTTTCTACAGAACAGTATGAAGAGCAATGGCGCCTGGTTTATGGTAACGATATGCGCGATGCACTGTTCCAGGCACGTGTGGTAGCAAAAGAAGAAGAAGCTACATTTGTAGACCGTCACGGGCGTACCGTTGCCTGGGAACTTATAGCAGTCAAGGACCTGCAGGAAATAAAAGTACAACACGGCACACTGCTGTTTTCTGAAGTAAAAGAAGTTCAGCCAATAGCATCGCCTTTGTGGACAGAGCCTGCACCCGTATATACACAACAAGCCGATAATTGCCACTAATACAAAAAAATATGCGATGGGTATTGCCGCTGCTGGCCCTGCTGGTAGGCGGCATTCACCTATGCTTGCTTTTTTACTTTGCAGGGTTGCCCTTCGATGTAGCACTTACAGATAGCATTGTAAATACCGGCATCCTTTCCTTGTCCGTATGGGGTATGCTGCTGGTGGTAAATGCCTACCCTACACGCGTGGGTGTTATCATATATGCCATTCTTATTGGTAGTTTTTTCGCACTCTCTGCCGGTTATGCCTCATGGCAGGCTATGAGGTTATCGATAGGGAAAGACGATAGAAGCTACTATATGTGGCTGGCTAAAACGATGCCCATACGCTACATTATAAATGTGCTGATATGCGGCTGGCTGGCCACATATACAGCTATGGAAAAACAAGCGGAAGCACTGGAAAACAAATTCCTGAAACAAACGGATGCCGCTGTGCTGCACAAAGAAGCAGAACTGTATAAGCTAAGACAACAATTGCAACCTCACTTTTTGTACAATAGCCTCAACTCCATCAGTGCCCTTACTATGATAGCACCTGAAAAGGCCCAGGATATGATAGGTAAGTTATCCGATTTCCTGCGCAGCTCCGTAAGGCGCGAGGGGCAAGAGAAAATATCTATTGTGGAAGAACTGGGCTATATAGAAGCTTATCTTTCTATAGAATCGGTACGCTTTGGCAACAGGCTGCGCGTGGAATTTGAAAAAGAATATACCGACGACGCACAGATACCACCATTCCTGCTGCAACCCTTGCTGGAAAATGCCATTAAATTTGGCCTGTACGGTAAGACGGGGAATGTAACCATACGCGTACACATAGCACTACAGGAAGATATGCTGCATGTAAAGATCACTAATCCTTTCGATCATGATAGCCAGCCACCAAGAGGTACCGGCTTTGGCCTGGAGGGTATCCGCCGCAGGCTATACCTGCTCTTTGCCCGTACCGACCTGCTTGAGACACATAAGGCAGACAATACATTTATAACGACACTAAAGATACCCCAGCATGTATAAGGTTATCATTATAGACGACGAACCATTGGCAAGACAGCTTGTTAGCACCTTTCTGCAGCCCTATAAAGAAATAGAAGTGGTAGCCGAATGTGGTGATGGTTTTGAGGGTTTTAAGGCCGTGCAGGAACTGAAACCCGACCTGATATTCCTGGATGTGCAAATGCCGAAGCTGAATGGTTTTGAAATGCTGGAACTGCTGGACGAAGTACCTTCTGTAATATTTACGACAGCCTTTGATGAATATGCCATGAAGGCTTTCGAAGCACATGCTATCGACTACCTGCTAAAACCCATCAGCCGCGAACGTTTTGACAAAGCCGTTCAAAAATGGATGCAGGTAGCTACAGCCAAAAACACGGCAACGTTCGACGGAATGGTACCTACTAATGTATATGAAGGTTATCAGCATCGCATAGTGGTAAAAGACAATGGCCTTATCCGCATCATACCGGCGCAGGATATATTTTATATCGAAGCCAATGATGACTATGTGAAAATAGTAACCGATGCAGGCAGCTATCTGAAAAAGAGCACACTGGGACATATTGAACAAAGCCTGGACCCGCAACAGTTTGTAAGGGTGCACCGCTCTTATCTCATCCCCATCAGCCAGCTATCGCGTATAGAGCCGTATGAAAAAGAAAGCCATATCGCTTTACTTCATTGCGGCGCTAAAGTCACCGTAAGTAAAAGCGGTATGGCTAAACTAAAAACTGTATTGGGCTGGTAAGCACTAAGCTCCGCCATCTGTGTCCGGCCTGCGTTCCAGCACATAGCGTATCAGCAGTCCGCCGCCTGCTTCACATGCATAAAACGTCAACACCTTCAGTGGGTTATCCAGTAAAAACCGCTGAACACTTGCTACCTGAAGTGTCCCTTTGTAGGTAAGCATCACAATAAAAGCACCTATAAACATGGCAGTGAGCATGGCAACAATGGTCATAAAAACCCAAAGCGCGGGCGACAAGCCTTTTCGCCTTGCAATTTTGCTGTTGCTATAAGCAAAAAAACCAAATAGTATTATATCCAGCATTCAGCTTATATATTTTTCATAAATTCAGTCACACTCTCCATCACATGGCTTATCTGCGCATCATTCAGGCCGTGATGGCAAGCCAGCAGCATACCGCCACGCATTACCTTGTCAGACTCCGGATAGCCATCTGCAGCAGCTTTGTGCAGATAATGTTTGAAGCCGGGTTGACGCAGGATGTTACCTGTGAACACCGTACGTGTTTGTATATTTCTCTTCTCCAGGAATATCTGCAGGTCGCGGCGAATGAATGGAGCACTTTCCCTAACCGTCACTGCAAAGGCCAGCCAGCCCGTGCGTGAATCAGGCAGTTGCTTCGGCAGTATAAAGTGTTCTTCGTACTGGCTGAAGAATTCGCGCATACGGCCATAGTTGCGTGTGCGGGTGTCTATATTATGCGCCAGGTCATCCAGTTGCACATTACCAAATGCAGCACCCATTTCAGATGGCTCTATGTTATAACCCGGCTCTTCAAATACGAATTTCGCATCGTAAGGGATGCCCTCTATCTCCACATTGAACCGGTTCTCAATTTTCTCTGATTCTACAAACAGGGAAGAGCTTCTTCCCCAGCTACGCAGCAGGCGGCCACGGTCATAAAACGCCTCTGTATTCACACATAGCATACCGCCATTACCTGCACAGTTGATGATGTGCGAACCGTAGAAGCTGGTAGTGCTCATATCCGTATAGCGGCCCGATGTTTTACCACCTATTTCAGCACCCAGTGTATCTGCCGAATCTTCCAGCAGGAAGATGTTGTATTTATCGGCCAGCTCGCGCAGGGCTTTCCAGTTGGGCAGGTTACCTATCAGGTTGGGTATGATCATCGCCTTGGTCTTAGGCGTTATCATTTCTTCTACTTTATTTACATCTATATTGTAAGTCCCTTCTTCTACATCTACAAAAGCAGGCACCCAGCCTTTCTTTACTTGTGGCGCTACGGTGGTAGAGAACGTAAGTGCAGGTGTAATGATCTCTGAGCCCGGCTCATAATCCAGCAGGTCTGCCGCCAGGTATAGCGCCGAAGAACCACTGTTCACCATGATACCATACTTTTTACCATACAGTGCGGCAACGCGTTCTTCCATTTTACGCACATGCTTGCCCATTTGGGTGCTGCTGCGCAATACCTGCATTACGGCTTCTATTTCCGCTTCGCCATATACGGCTTTACCGTACGGCACATGTATGTAATCTGTCTGTAGCATAATATATTATAGATGAGATTGCGAATGTAATAGTAAAGCTGCAAAATAATAAGTTAAGGCTTTCAGAAAAAGCTTAAAACAAAAAAATGCCCGGCATTAACCGGACATTTTTAATGGTGTATTAACGATATTTAGACTAGTTCTGAACCGGCTTACCGTTCCTGTCCAGTTCTATCACTTCATAGCCCAGTTTGCTGATGCCTTCCCATACCTTAGTTTTATCACCTACCAGCACAATGTTCACACCACCCATTTCAGGCATGGCGGCAGCTCTTAGTTTGCCAAGGTCTGCCAGTGTCATCTTGTTCAGCACTTCTGTTTGCTTGCCGGGATAATTGGCAGGCAGGTTGTAATCCAGTATGCGCGACAGGAACATGGCTTTCTGGAATTGAGACTCATATTTACGTGCATCGCTCTGGCCCAATGATTTTTTGGTAAATGCCAGCTCGTCTTCCGTAGGGCCTGCTTTTTTATAGTCATTCCATATGTTGATGATGTCTTTCAGGGCACTATCGGTGGCATTCGCTTTGATACCTGCACTGAACGTATAGCTACCGGTATATTTATCCGCATCAAAGTTGGCACGGGCACCGTATGTCCAGCCTTTCTCTTCACGCAGGTTCAGGTTCAGGCGGCTATTGAAGGCACCACCAAACGGATAGTTAAGGATGCCCGATTTATAATAGTTCTCAAATGCATCATACTTCATATCGGTAACCGTACCTATCCGGAACTCTGTTTGCGCAGCGTTCGGCACATTTACAAAGTATATTTTGGTTTTTGCCACCTTTGGCGCTGCGGATAATTGTGGCAGAACTACATTCTTTTCCGGCAGTTGTTGCAGGAACGCCAGCTTCGGCAACAGTTCATCCTGCGAAACATCACCTACTATTATTATATCCATGTCTTTTTTAGACATATTGGTGTTATAATAATCCTGCACATCACTCAGCTGAATGTTGCTAACTGTGGCTTCCGTACCACCACCGGGCCAGCCCAGTATATTATTCTCGCCATACAGCACGTTGTTATACACTACGCTCGCTACATAGTTTGGTCGCACCATAGCATTTTTTATACCTTCTATATTGCGCTTTTTGATGTTGTTGAATGCCGCTTCTGTAAACTGCGGGCGCAGTATGCGCTCTTCCAGCAGTGCCATGGTTTTATCCAGGTTTTTGCGCAGCGAGCGAACGCTTACATCAACGCCATCTGTACTGGCATTTACACTAATGCTGCTGCCCAGTTTATCCAGCGCTACGCTGAATGCTTCTGCCGAATAGTTCTTCGTATCTTCTTCCATCATATCTGCAAATACGCTGGTAAGGCCCGCTTTGTTAATAGCGCCATTTTCCAGCAGCCTGCCGCCTTTGAAATGCAGCAGCACTGTTACTACAGGTATCTCGTCAGATTTTGCACCTATTACATTAATATTGCCGGGCAGTTCTTTCTTCCAGAATTCAGGCACTTTCACTACAGGGTTGTCACCATTACCGGGTACTTTGCTACGATCAAAGTTGTCTTTTGCTTTATTGTATTTCAGCCCGTTATAACCATAATCAGGAGCTTTATAACCATCGGTAGCAACTGTATAATTATCCGGCGCTACTTTATCTGTATAATCTTTGGTCAGCACACTTACCACCAGGGAATGTTTGCCTTTTATATATTGATTGTACACACGCATTACATCTTCTTTGGTAACGCTTGTATAACGTTTCAGTTCCTTGCCTATATAGTTTGCATCGCCGGTAAAAGTATAGAACGCTGCCAGTTGAGAAACTTTCCCCGACACGCTTTCCAGCCCATTGATCGCATTTGCTTCCATACTGTTGGTAAACTTCTCAATGTCTTCATCCGTCACACCGCGCTTTTCAAATTCAGCTTCGGCTTCCCTCACTTGTTTTTCCATATCAGCTAATGTCTGCCCGGGAAATGGTATTACACTGAATACAAATTCACCCGCCAGTTCTGATGTAGAGTTATAAACACTGACGTTTACGGCTTTTTGTGCTTTCACCAGGTTTTTATACAAAATCGAGTTCTTGCCCTGTCCCAGTATTTCAGCCAGGCAATCCAGCGGCGCTTCGTCTTTATGATAAGTAGGTACTGTAGGATATACTACGCGTAGCGATGGCAGCTTTGCATAGTTATCCTGCATAGATATGTAGCGGTCTTTTTCAAGCGCTACTGCAGGTACTTTTACGGGTGCCACATCCAGGCCTTTAGGTATCGAGCCAAAGTATTTCTCAACCAGTTTCACTACATCCTTCGCATTCACGTCTCCTCCTACGGTTACTACCGCATTATTAGGGCCATACCAGCGCAGGAAGAAGTTTTTAAGGTCTTCTACATTTACCCTGTTCAAGTCTTCTATATACCCTATTGTCAGCCATGAGTATGGGTGTCCATATGGATACAGGTTTTTAGCGGTCACTTCGCTCACCAGTCCGTAAGGCACGTTATCATAACGCTGGCCACGTTCGTTCTTCACAGTAGCGCGTTGCACTTCAAATTTCTTTTGTGTTACCGCATCCAGCAAAAAACCCATACGGTCGGCTTCCAGCCATAGCATTTTTTCCAGTTGGTTGCTGGGCACGGTTTCAAAGTAGTTGGTCCTGTCACGGTTGGTAGTACCGTTCAGCGTACCGCCTGCTTCGGTTATGATTTTGAAATGTTGCTCGTCTGCTACGTTATCAGAGCCCTGAAACATCATATGCTCAAAGAAGTGAGCGAAGCCTGACTTACCTATCTCTTCCCTTGCAGAACCCACGTGGTAAGTAACATCTACATGCACTATGGGGTCTGAATGGTCTTCGTGCACCAGTACGGTAAGGCCATTGGGCAATACATACTTTTCGTAGGGTATCACAACCTCATTCCCCTTCCTGGCTACTTTTTCTACCAGCTTAGCCTGCGCTGCTACTTGCTGTATACCCAATAATGATAGGGCATACAATGACAGTACGATACGTTTCATAATTATAAATCCGTAAGATGATTTTTGTAAATATAACGAACTCAGCAGCCTTTTGTATTATATGCTGAATTAAAATCTATTGCTGCGTAAGGGTGTAAAGAATGCCAATGTTATATATACCCCCGTTATATTCAAAGCCGGGAGAAAGGCTCATGTCTATATCAAAGGTATTACCGC
>CAMLKS010000126.1 GCA_946480675.1 uncultured Bacteroidota bacterium | reverse complement strand
ATGCCATTACGTCTAATGTCATCGAGGATAAAATCTACTTGCTCGTCAGTGATGCAATACATTCTTAAGCTGTTTTTATTTTCAGGTCCAGCAATATTTTCATGGTTTCTATAAAATCGGCCAGCTCGCTCAGTTTTTCTTTACTCTTGCTCTTGCCGCTGGGGCTCAGGCTGTAATATTTCCGCACACGCTTGCCTATATATTCTACCTCCGTCACCAGCAGGCCTTCGCTTTCCAGTGCATGCAGCGTAGGGTACAGTGCCCCTTCCGATATCTGTATCTTATCAAATGTCAGTTCCTTTACCCGTTGCGTTATCTCGTAGCCATACATTCTCTTGTTATCGGCCAGCAGCTTCAGCACTATGGTTTTCAGCGTGCCTTTTATCAGTTCGGTAGAGTATATCATGCTACTATTTTAAACTTTACAATACGAAAATACATAAGATTCAGATGTATTGTACACTTAGGCAAAATATTTTTCTGAAATAGCCCCCAAAACCACCTTTTTTTGTACATTTCTTATACACCATCCGTCAACCTATGTCTTTACAATTCAGGTATGTTCTTTTATTCCTGGTTTTTCCCATTTGCTTGCAGGCTCAAAACAGGCGCCTCATCGATTCCCTGTCACAATTACAAAAGACCATTTCTGTTGATACACAGCGCTTCTTGCTGCTCGATAAGATATCATTTGCCTACTCTTCTATAAATCCCGATTCGGGTATCCTGGTTGCTAACAATCTGCTATCGCAATCGCAGAAAATAAACTGGGAAAGAGGCATTGCTGCGGCTTATACCGACCTGGGCATTAACCACGCAGCTAAATCCCAGTACACAAAAGCACTGGAGTATTACATACAAGCGCTCAACATCTACCGGAAAAACCGCTATGCAAAAGGCATAGCTGCCATGTATTCCAACATGGCCCTTATTTACCAGGCGCAGGCAGACTATGCGCAGGCCCTGGCTTACAACCTGAAAGCCCTGGAACAGTTTGAGCTGATGAAAGACACCGCCAACATGGCCATATCGAATGAAAACATCGGCTGCATTTATCTCGAACAGAAAAACTACGATAAAACAACGCAATATTTCTGGGCAGCCGTTACACTCAATAAAAAGATAAACAACAAGGCTGCACTGGCCCGAAATATGGGCAACATGGGCATTGTGCTGGATAATAAAGGCAACTATACCCAGGCGCGGGAAAATCACTCGGCTGCATTGAAAATGAACCGGGAGCTGGGGCATAAATATGGAGAACAGATAAACCTGGCCAATCTTGGCATCGTACACCTGCACCTGAAAGACTATGAAAAAGCCTTGTTCTATAACAACCAGGCACTGGTCATAAGCAAAGAGATGGGAGACGTTAACAGCATTGCCATTAATATGGGCAACATCGGCGAAACCTATTTATTAATGGCGCAAGACCCTTCTCATGCAAAGACCAAAAATCAATATGCCAATGCTGCCATCAGCAACTTAAGTGCTGCGGTAAATAGCTGCAGGGAAACCAACTTCATGGGGCCGGCAGTAGAGTTTTCAGAACAGCTGGCCAAAGCATATGCTTTTGTAGGTAATCATAAAGAGGCTTACAGGCAACGGATACTCTATTCTCATCTCAGGGATTCCATGTTTTCTATGGAACGGGCAGCGCAAATAGCCAATCTGGAATTTAAACGGGAAATGGACCTGCAGAAAAAAGACTTACAGATAAAAGATAAACAACTGCAGATAGCACGTTTAAAAATAAAGGAAAAACAAAGCGAACGTGGCCTGTATATAGTGGGCATTTCATTGCTCATAGCCGCGGTAGCACTCCTCGCCAAAGGTATTTACGACTACCGCAAATCAAATAAAAACCTCGCTGCTGAAAAAGCTATAAAACAAAACATCATTCTGGAGCAGACAAAAAATATAGCCGTACGTAACCGCGCCCTCAGCGAAATAGCGCATTTACAATCGCATGATATACGCGGTTATGTAGCAACCATATTGGGCCTGGCATCCCTGTTCAATAAGGCTGATAGCAGCGATCCCATCAATGCTTACATAGTAGATGGCATTACTGAATCTACCCAAAAACTGGATACAACTATCAAAGAAATTGTGGCCAAAGAGAATGAACTCCCCCGGCATGACTAATAGGCCATAGCCTCACATGCCTTAGCACATTCGCCACAGGCAGCAGCACACTCACGGCAGTGTTCATTATCATGTTTACCACATTCTTCGGCACATGCCTTGCATATTTCAGCACATAGCGCACACATCTTTTTAGCCAGGCTGCTACCCATGCTCATCAGTTGTGCTGCGGTATAGCATACGGTGGCGCATTCCATATCCAGTTGTATGCATTTTGCCATCATCTTGGTGTCTTCTTCCTTCAGGCAAGATGCAGCACAGTGGTTGCAGATAGCTGCACATTTCAGGCAGGCTTCTATACATTCTTTAAATTCATGATAACCCATAGCACTTATTTTTGTTTGTGAATGATCTATCTCATTAATGACGGATAAATACGCAGGTACACCTGCGCAGCCATGGGGGTGCTGCCATATAAGGTTTTCAGTTTTTCATCGGGCAGGTACACAGATGCCTGCGCACCACCTGCTACACGCACTATCTTCGTTTGCCATACATCATACGCTGCGCCCAGTGTCAGTGCATTTACAGCATATACATCATGGTGCCCGTACAGCGTTTCATCCAGCGCCAGTTCTTCCGCGCTCTTCTGCACCCATTCGTAGCGGCCATATATATTTACGCGGTTTATAGCATAGGCAGCCTCTGCCAGCACGGCATGCTCACCATCTTGCCCGGTTGTTTTATTCATACCCCACAGCGCGGTAGCATTCAAAAAGTGCTTATCGCTGAAACGGTGGCTGTAAATGGCCGATGCCGTAGTGCGGTTCACATCTTCATTGCCATGCAATACTTCAGGGCTTTTTACATACCCATGCGATGCCTGCAGCGACCATTCTTTAGTAGGATTGTAGGATATACGCCCGCTCCACGAATCGAAACGTGGCTTATCGAAGTTGAACCGGTCTTCATCCGGCTCACGCCCGGTGAAGGAGGAGGCTTCCAGTTTCCATTTATCGTAGCGCACACCCAGCGTCGCCACACCAAAGGTGATGTGTGTACCATCATTCCAGTGATGGCTTAATGGCGCATCGGGATTGGGCAATGCCGAAGGGCGGTGCATGAATGCAACTGAACCCAGCGCCGGTTCGCCGGGATAGCCTATGTATGCAAATACATCTACCTTCTTGCTAAGGGCCTGTGTATAGCCTATAGACAGCTCAGAGAACAGGTCGTGCGGGTGCTGCCGGTCTATCAGTGGTCTGCCCTGCCATGTTTCCCCGGTCTGGAACAATAGCGGGTAGCCGCTGCCGCCTGCTATCACCGCATCCAGCGACATCATGGCACTAAAGCGGAACAGGCCATTACGCCCCACTTTGCGCTGCCCCATGCCCATCAGCCAGTTAGGCGCATCCCATTTGGATGCACCACGTTGACCGTCATTAAATATATCCTGGCTGTTATATCGTACAAATACATTGCCATGCAGCATGTACATCCATTTGCGGCTGTGCAGCATATAGCCATACATGGGCGATGCATCGGGCAGCCACCCTGTACCGGAACCGTTACGGTTCATAGGTAGCTGCAATGAAAAGGCATGGCTCATATTGGCCATGTCTTTCATATCGTGTTGATGATGAGCGGGTGTGTCTGCTTGCTGCTTTGCAGGCATCGTCTTTTCATGATGCTCGTGCTGTGCATAAGCCGTAATATTTGCAGTGGCAATAGCTGCTGTGAACAATAGCTTCTTCATATACTTTTATTTTCACAACAAAACTATGCCCTGCGCGCAGCAGCATTGTTACACAATTCTTATCATCGCTTATATAATCCTGCTTTATGCCGGCGCATACTCCAGCAATACAATGCCGCTTTTAAATACCCGGCTGCCTGTAAGTTTCAGTTCTACATCGTTTTGTACATTATGGAATATCGGGGTACCTGCTTTCAAAGCTACCGGGTCTATCATTATCTGGTAGCCGTCTATCAGCCCTGCATCTGTAAGCTGCGATACCAGGCTGCCGCTGCCCAGTATGGTGATGTCCCTGTCGGATGTTTCTTTCAGTTGACGCACGGCCGCTACCAGGTCGGTATTGATGATGGTGGTATTGGCCCAGTCTGCGTGCTGCAATGTATTGGATACTACATACTTCTTTGCTTTGTTCATCCCTTTTGCCGTTCCGGGATACATTTCCGCCGCCATCGGTGTTGGCCAGAAACCGGCCATCATTTCATAAGTTACCCTACCAAAGAGCAATGCGTTTTCATGCTTCAGGTTGTTGTCCGAAAACTGTTCTTCTTCGCCACCCTGCTCGTGGTGGTGCCAGTCTATACCATTGTTTGCATCTTTATAATAGCCATTCAGCGAAAGGAAATTGTAAACGGATAGTTTTCTCATAAATAGTTGATGTTTACTGTAAAGCTATCACCTAACAAAGATGCCACCGGGGTGTTGGTGCGACAAAAAAGAGGGGGTAAGTTGCGTACGAAGAATACGGGCAGAAACTATTTCACAATAGTGAATTGCAATACGCGTTCGGTACGGCCTATGCGCATGCGCAACATATATACGCCCGATGCAGCATCTACAGAAATATCGTGTTTGAAATGACGGTTCTTGCTTTCAAATTTGCCTTCGGCTATAATGCGCCCTAATGAATTGATGATTTCGTACGCTACTTCATCATCCGTTGCCAGGTCGGCCCTTATTGTAAAATTGCCATTGTTAGGATTGGGGTATAATACAAATACCGACTTACCCAGCCCATCAATATTCACAATGATAATAGCCGATGTGATGCAGCCGTTATAATGCGCATTTACAATATAGCTACCACGCTGTGCAGGTACTACCCCATATATCGTATCATTCTGTTTTTCTGAGTAAAAGCCATCGGGGCCTGTCCAGCTATAGGTAACACCCGGCGTGCTGCAGGTGGCGCTCAGGTACAAGGTATCGCCCTGCATCAGCGGGCTATTGCTGAATGCCTCAGGCATAGCAGCCCTTTCTTTTACTTCTACTTTAATGCTATCGCGCAGCGAGGTGCATGCTTTTGCTGTGGCGGTAACATAATAATACCCCGCATCTGCAAATCCCATTTTCCGTTTAGCTGTTTGCCGTTCGGCTATATAACCGCCGGGGCCATACCATTTATAGGTAGCGCCGGTTGCGTCTGCCTCAGCCGTCAGTTCCAATGTAGCAGCTTCACATACAGGCGTATTGCCCGATACATTTTTTATAACAGGCAATGCATTTACCACTACTTCCGTTTCTGCCGTCTTCACGCATGTGCCTATAAAGGCTTTCACCACATACTTCCCGCTTCTGTTTACAGCTGCATTTTCGATAACCGGGTTCTGCATATTAGTGGTATAGCCGGGGCCTGCCCATTCATACCGCGCACCACTTATGGTGGTAGCATTCAGCAGTAGCTGCTGGCCGCTGCATACAGGGCTGTTACTTCCGGCCTTCAGTTCCGGCAGTTCGGGTATTGTTACGTTAAAGGTGTCGGGTTCCGAAGTGCAGCCATTCAGCTTTTGCACTACCACATATCCACCCGAATGCACCGGTTGTGCTTGATACAAAGCAAATGGGTTAACAGTATACTTACTGCCATCGGGCAATGTCCATTCAAAATCACCACCGGGGGCTGCGCCTTTAGCCATCAGCATGATGGAATCGCCGGGGCATACCAGTGCTGTGCCTGTTATTTCAGGCTTACCTACAGGTGTGCCTATCTCTACCGTATCATAGCCGGCTACAGCACATCCATTCAAACTAACGCTGCAGGTATATACACCTTTGCGTGTATAATCTGCATTCGGAATGGTAGCCGAAGCCGTTGCAGCACTGAAACCGGCAGGCCCGCTCCACTGGTAGGTAGTGCCGGGTGTTGCAGATATGGCAAATAGCTTCAGCGTATCGCCCAGGCATATGGGACTATTACTGGTTACATCGGGCGTATCGGGCCGCGGCTTCACTTTCACTACTACCGAATCGTTTACAATGCACCCCGATGCATTGAGCACTACCTTGTATTTACCATCGTCTGTCAAGCGTGCATCCGATATTATAACATTGGGCAGTTTCGATACTATAGTGCCATTAGGCCGGTACCAGTCATAGGTCCATCCTGTCGATGCATTATCTGAAAATATGGTCAGCACATCGCCTGCACACACCGGACTGTTGGTACGTATCTGTGCATTTGCAGGTGCTTTTATTACCCTTACGTTTACACTATCGGTAGTGCTACACCCATAGTAGGTCATGCGCAGCTTGTAGTAGCCCGAATCATTTATGGTAATGCCATTCCTTACGGGATTTTGCAGGGCAGATGAAAAAGTAGCCGGCCCCGTCCAGCTATAAGTGGCAGGGCTGTAAGTAGTAGTGGTTGTCAGCCTTAGTTGTCCCCCTTCGCATAAGGGCGAATTCTCCGAAAGGGTGAAGGTGGGGTATTCTGATATGCGTATATTCTTACCATTATCTACACTGGTATCTTTTATGCCTGTGCTCACTACCCGTATACGATAAGTGTTGCCGGTAGTAGTACCTGCCGGCAGGCGACAAAAAACACCAACGCTGGTATCAGCCGGCGCGCGGCCTATTATTGTCGATGTGCTGAAACTGCCACTTGCATCCGAAAGCATCACCCAAAATTCATTGGACGGATGTAACGGGTCGGTATAGCGCTTGGTGGTTATCACATTTACATTGAAGGTGCCACCTACGCACAGCAAGGTATCATTAAAGGGTTGCGCTACGTAAATGTCAGAAGATGCCCATGTACTTTTAGCTGATAAAAGCACCAACAGCAACAGGAGTGTAAAAGCTGCTGACTTCTTATTTGAAAATAGGGCCATGCTTTATAAATGTATAAAATATATGCTTGCTC
>CAMLKS010000125.1 GCA_946480675.1 uncultured Bacteroidota bacterium | reverse complement strand
GCAAAGGAACTGAACATAAAACATGTGGGTATCGCCGGTGGGGTATCAGCCAACAGTGCCCTGAGGCATACGCTGCAGGAAACAGGCGACCAACTGGGTTGGCAGGTATATATACCACGTTTTGAATACTGCACCGACAATGCAGCCATGATAGCTATTACTGCACACTATAAATACCTGCAGGGTCAGTTTGCCGATATGAGCATCAGCCCTACAGCACGAGCTACCTGGTCATGAGCAATTCTTATTTCCGATTCAAACAATTCACCATACACCAGGATAGGTGCGCCATGAAAGTATCTACCGATGCCTGTATACAAGGGGCATGGGTGCCTGTTGCTGATAGTGTGCAGCATATACTGGATATTGGTGCCGGAACCGGCCTGCTGTCATTAATGCTGGCACAGCGCACTGCTGCCCATATGCACATAGACGCACTGGAGCTGGATGCAGATGCCGCCATGCAGGCCAGAGAAAACATTGCTGATTCCCCGTGGAAGGGTAGGGTGCATGTGATAGTAGCAGATGCCCGTAGCTACATATTTGATAAGAAATCTCAACTGATTGTCTGTAACCCGCCCTTTTTTAATAACAGCCTGCTAGGTCCCGACGACAACCGTAATAGCGTAAGGCATACATTATCTCTCAGCTATCACGATCTGTTCAATATCATCAATAATGTGCTGGATGTGAATGGTGCTGCTGCCGTATTACTGCCTGCCGCAGAACATGCTACGTGGGAAGGCATCGTAAAAGCGCATGGTTGGAGTTTCAGCCGTACACTACACGTGTATCCTAAAAGTGGCAGTGCGTATAATAGAGTAGTAAGTATATGCTGCCGTGAGGCTGTGGATACCACTACTGAAATATTGCAGATATATGAAGATGGGGGAACCTATACCCCGGCATTTACGGCACTATTAAAGCCGTACTATCTTAAGCTGTAGGTATCGTATTTTTCCTGCTGAACAGGAAGTGTAAGCATATGGTTATCCAACCTGCCCAGAAGAGATAAAAGCCCAAATGAAAACGCTCGCCCAGCCAACGGTGTGAAAGGTCTTGCCTGAAATCGTTATAAGTAAGATAAAGCCCGAATAAAGATACCAGTACGGCAACAAAATGAACCGCTTTAGATGTATTGGGCTGCGCCTTGCGTTGCACCAACCAGTGTATGCCATATAGCAAAAGGAAAACAGCCATTACCAACAGCGAGCTTTTCCACCAGCTTTTAAAGACGCCGTATTCAGAATAAAACAGCCTGATGCCTATACGGCCCACCCACGATATTTTTGAAAACAGGTAGCCTATGATAATAGCGAAAGCACCCAACAGCAGAAATATGGGCAGTTTACGTTTCATAGATTTATTCTAAACATCAAAGTTGAATAGACTGTGTAGTTTCCTCTAGTATTTTGCACAATTCGCCATAAGAATTAGGCTTCACAATGAAGTCAGCAGCGCCGTTACCCATTGTATCCCTTTTGTCCTCATTATTTGATGAGGTAGAATAAATAAACACAGGGATGAATTTAAAATGCGTATCGTTTTTCAGTTCCTTCAACAGTTGCTTGCCATTCATTTTAGGCATATTCAGGTCGAGGAAAATTACATCCGGTAGTTGTGGAAAGTTATCTTTCAGTTTTTGCAAGGCATCAACGCCATCCACAGCTGTCATTAGTGTAATGGTCGGATTCACAGAGCTTAACGCACCGGCAAATACTTCGCGGTCGTCAGCATCATCGTCTATCAGGAAAATTGTTTCAACTTTAGGCATATGGATGGGGTGTAAGTTAGACAAAATAAATATCATACTACCTTAAATAGTTCATTTATAGATTTTAACAATAATGGCACGGATATTTAAGGATATAGTATTTACTTACAGATAAAGAGCATCCCCCAAATGAACCTGTTAAATAATGGAATCCCCAACCCGGAACCGGTAACTACCATTCCCCAAAATGGGGCAAACGGGACTATTGATGTATTGATACACGGCCAGGCTGATATACTGGAAATGATAGCAGCAGGCGCCGCATTAGATAATACATTATCAAGAATTGCGCAATGGGTATCTGATTGCTACCACGGTAAAGTATCTGTTAGTATTCATAAAGTGAGCAATGACGGCACCCAATTGCAGTTGGTTTCTGCACAGGGATTGCATGCGGGGTATATCAAATTAATAGAAAGTTTAAATATTTCAGAAGGCCTAGGGGCATGCACGCTGGCTGTGCGTACCCGCGAAAATATTATTGCAGCAGACCTGCAGGCACATCCCTCCTGGAGCGCTTACAAGGATGTGGCTGCGCAATACAATCTCAAAGCCTGTTGGTCAATACCTCTCCTGTCAGCCAATAGTGAAGTGCTGGGGGTATTCGCCGTTTATTTTGACCATGTAATGGCACCGGGTGCCTTTGATGTACGCGTAATAAAACTCGTAGGGCATACCGCAGCTATCGCTATGAAAAGCCATCATAACGTGATAGTACAGCAAGAGATGGAAGCACGGGAAAATGTCGCTATCAAAAGAGTGAATGACGACCAGCTTAATTTTTACAAGGGTATGCTCGATGATGCACCTGTGATGATTGCTGTGTTGAGGGGACGAGACATGGTTTTTGATTTTGCGAATGAGTTTTATATGAGGGCTGTCGGTAAACGTCATATTCTTGGCAAACCATTGCGGGAAGCATTGCCGGAACTGGAAGGGCAAGGATTGCTGGAGATATTGGACGAAGTATTTACAACAGGTATTGCATATATAGGAAATGAAACCAAAATATACCTGAACCGTAAAGAAGACGGCGGTGTAGAGGAAGCATATTTCAACTTTGCTTATAAACAAATAAAGAACAAGGATGGTGTACCTGAAGGTATATTGGTGCATGCGGTGGATGTTTCAGAGCACGTACGAGCCCTGCGTAGAGCGGAGGAAAGCGAACAACGCTTCCGCAGTTTCGTTTTGAATTCGCCCATGCCGATAGGTATATACATCGGCAGGGAAATGCGCATCCAGACGGTAAATGAGGCCATATTACGTGCATGGGAAAAAGATAGCTCGGTAATAGGCAAAACATTCCGCGAAGCATTGCCTGAACTGGAAGGGCAGCCCTTCTTTCAATTACTGGATGATGTATATACAACGGGCATCCCGTATCAGGCTACAGAGGATAAGGTATATCTGATGCGCAATGGGAAAATACAGCCTACTTACTACAACTTTACATATACACCGCTGCGTGATGAAAATGGCGTGGTATATGGCGTGATGAATACTGCAACAGAAGTAACAGACCTGGTAAAAGCAAAACAAAAGTTGCAGCAAGCCGAGGTACGGTTGCTGAATGCAGTAGATGTAGCGGAACTGGGTACACGGTCCATTGACGTAGCAACACAGCAAGTGGATTTCAGTAACAGGGTAAAAGCCATCTTAGGTACCGAAACCAATTCACTTACTGTGTCTGATTTCCTTGCCCTTATTTACGAAGAAGACAGGCAAAAAGTAAAAGATGAATTGGATAACGCAACGGAAACCAATGGGGTAATAGATTTTGAATGCAGGTTTATAAACAGGCAGACGGGGGCAGAACATGTAGTGCATGGAAGGGCTAAATTATTTATAGATGAGAATAGTGAATTTGGGCGCATCAATGGGAAGTTAAAGGACATTACACTGGAACGCATGACGCGTAAGCAACTGGAAAAACAAGTGGAAGCAAGAACATTGGAACTGCAAAAACTAAATAATGACCTAGTGAAACTGAATGAGAGCCTGAATCAGTTTGCCTATGTAGCCAGTCACGATCTTCAGGAACCGCTGCGTAAAATACATATGTATTCAGACATACTACAGCACAGTTATACAAATAAAGTGCTGGATGAAACAGGGCTTATCTACCTGGATAAGATACTGGCATCATCGCAACGTATGTCGAGCCTGATAAAAGACCTGCTGGCTTTTTCGCGGGTAGATTCTACAGAGCAACCAAAAGAAAAGGTAGAATTGACCGGTATCATCCATAATATCATAGTGGACTATGAAGTGCTCATTCAGCAGAAAAAAGCAACAATAAACGTGGGTGAGCTACCCCCCGTGCAAGCTATGCCGCTGCAGATGAATCAGCTATTCTATAACATGATAGGGAATGCTTTGAAATTTTCAAAAGCTAATGTACCGCCGGTTATTGACATTCATTCGCGTATACTTACAAAAGACGAAATCGCGCAGTATCCAAACTTAAAAAATAAAGAATACTGCGAAATAACTGTTTCAGACAATGGCATTGGATTCAATCCATCTTTTGCAGAGCAAATATTTGTGATATTCCAACGCCTGAACCTGAAAGAACACTATGAAGGCAATGGCATTGGCCTCGCACTATGCAAGAAGATAGTGGAAAATCACGAAGGCCATATATCGGTGACATCTAAAGAAAATGAAGGCACTACTTTTAAGATCATTTTGCCGTTAAGCCATCTTTAGTATACCGGGTCAATACGCTTACCATCCGTATTCCATTTTATTTTCACTTTGCCGTCTTCATCGCTCACAGCCTCCAGGTATAATACTATGCCTTTGCGGCTTTTGGCTTGCTTTACTACTTCACTTTCCAGTTCATCTTTACGGGGGTTGCGCAAGGGTATCTCCATGTTGATGTCTGTGCCTGTGCGCGATAGGCCATAGGTACCTTCCAGGAATACATTTAAGGCGCTGGACGCTATCTGCATGGGCGGGATGATAATTTTATCGCCTCGTATATACAACCGGTTTTCCAGTTTCTCAAATGTAACATTAGACAGGTTTCTTTTTCTGAAAAGTATCTTGCCTATTTTCTCAAAAGGTTCAAAGTTTACGATGGCGCCATTAGTAAGGTGAAACCTGCAGTCCCCATTTAATGATAACGGCACTATTTCACCTGTGCTGCGGATATTGCCGCCTATGTCTGCGGTCGCACTTAACTGTCCTGCCAGGTTTTTAGATAGAATAGCATCCTGCCCGAAGTTGTCGAATGCATAAAATAGCTCTTGTACATTTACATGTGCTATATCGGCTTTCAGCTTAAAAGGATTGCTGGCACTTTTGGTGGCTATTTCGCCGGTCATTTTTATTTTGCCATTAGCATGCTGCAGGTCTATCTGGTCTATCGCTATATTGTTTTGCCCCAATATTACATTGGCTTGTATATTATTTGCTGCAAATCTTTTATACTGCAGTTTATTCAGTTTTACATTCAGGTGGGCATTACTTACATCCAGGAAGGTATTTAAACGTGTTACAAAACGGCCTACGCGGCGCACCTTAATGTTACTAGGAGCCACAGCATTTCTGCCGCGTGAGGCAAGGAAGGTTCTGAAGTCGCTGAGGTTGATATTGGGGCTGGTAATATGCCAGTCTATTATCATTTTTTCAGGATTCTTATAATACAGGTCCATAAACTGTAGTATGCTGCCCGTCATATTAAGTGTGCTTGTGCCACTTTTCAGTTTCACATTTTTAAAATAAAGGTCGCTGCCTGCAAACTGTATGGTAGCAGCACAATTGGTAAAGTTGAGATTGCGCGGCACATAAGCAAATGCTGCATTGCTCACTTGTATATATCCTTTTACAGATGGGGTGGTCGTATCTTCCTCGTTTAGCCCTCCCTTATATATCACATCCAGCTGGCCGGTGCCTGCGTTCATCTGAAATGTGTTGCCGTTTACCAGGTTGTTAAGCTTAGTAAGTTCAAATTTTGAACGGAAACGACCGGAGAGTACAGGGCGTATCAGGTTCACAACGTTCAGCGAATCGGCATGAAAAGTAATGCCGTATAGGTCGCCACGCATGCTGTTTACGCGTATGTAAGAGTTGTCGTCTTTGTGATTATTGGTGTGCACCAGTTGGTTGTCGTATACTCCTGTAAAGCTGGTGTTTTCTATATCACCCGCGGGGGTTACCAATGTGTTCTTTTCTACTTTCCAGTATACCCGTACCCAGGGGGTGTCCCTGTATTTCATTTTGCCTATTAGCAATGCGCGAACTTCTGCCTCATTTTTCAGGTCTACCAGTTTTAATTGTTTTGCTATAGGCGGTGTCATCAGCTTTACCGCATGCTTATATAGCATTTCATCAGATGCTATTTCTATAGAATACCCTGCCGGTTTGGTAGAGAAATCAAAATCGCCACTAAAGCGGATAGGTGTTACCCCTACATCGATAGGTTGGTCTTTCAGCGATAGCACTTTTGTTTTCTCATCATATTTTACCCGTATCAGCCCTTTAAAGTCCTGGTTTTTCATAAAGCTGCCACGTGTGCTGTTGAAACAGAAGTTTTTTATGAACATATCGATATCCAGGTCGGCCTCCCATCCTCCAATACTGTGATTCCATTTACCTTTCAATTCATGTATGTCAAACTGGAAGAGCTTAAATTTCTTTTCGTGCTCTATATTGAATTTTACATTTTCGAGCAACACATTACCAAAGTCAGGGCTATCGCCTTTTTTCTTTTTATCCGGGTCTTTTCGGAATACAGAGGTGTTGCTATAATCGGTGCTATCTGTATACAGGTAAATATTGCCATCTTCCATTACCAGCCTGCTAATATCGGGCTTGCCTTTTATTACCGATTTCAGGCTCACCTCGGCGAAGATGTATTTGGCATTTATCAGGTCGTGGCGATGTGTATGCCACAGGCTATCGCGCAGCGAAACATTTTGCAACGAAACAGATATGTCGGGAAAGCTGCGTAGTAATACAATATCTACCTTCCCCATTTTTAAATCTCCGTTGATGCGATCGTTCAGGCGCTCGGTAATGGTCTTGACAAGTTTTTCTTTATTGCGGCTGATATACCATGCCAATCCTAACCATACAATGAGGACAATACCGGCAAGAATACCGGCAATTTTCAATGATATACGCATCCAACGGGGCATAGACTGGTTTCTATTGTTAATATACGATATTAAATCCTTTTGTGGTTAAACATAGTTATTGGTATAAGGTAGTATTATTGAGATATTCTATATTTATAACTGCTATTGCGTTTTAGGCAGCAGCAGGGGAATGTCAATCCCAATTTTCTATGAGCAAAAAGAAACAGAATAGTCAAAAATCCCAACCTGTACCTACAGTAGAAAATATAGTGCCAAAGGC
>CAMLKS010000124.1 GCA_946480675.1 uncultured Bacteroidota bacterium | reverse complement strand
TCCAAGGCAACGAGGATGTCAACTTTGGGAATACCGGTTTTTTCAGCAATGCTGGTTACAACATCGGCTTTTCTCATAACTTATACATTTTAGAAATTAAAAGAATAAAAATGTAACTAAATCCTCCTATATAACAGGGTTTTAATCAAACAAATGTGTTTAATGCAAAATTAGGGCAATTTTTACGCCATATTTTGTATAAACCGAAATAATTTACTTTAATAATATATTAAAAATCAATCCGATAGCTGGATAAATATTGTGAAAACCGCACCCCAAGCCTCATACAATATAAAATATCATATCAAATACATTGAGTTTAAGCAGGTTTTTCAATAATGCATTGAACTACCATTACTTATACACATCCTGTCTTATTCAGTTCATTGGGGTGATATTTACCCAAATTGTGCCACAATATGGTACACTTTTGTAGAATATTATATGCATAATGCCTGGCCCCAATGCTACCCACACGCATATAGAAATCCATGCCTGATAAGCGCAGGTGCAGTACTTTTGCACAAATTTCCATAGCCGTGCAGGATATAAAGAAAAGAAAGGCAGTAGCTTATTGGTTGTTGGCAGGTATAGCGATGATCATTATACAGGTATTGCTGGGGGGCATTACCCGCCTTACAGGTTCGGGACTGTCTATAACGGAATGGAAACCTATTATGGGTGCTTTCCCGCCCCTGAGCGAAGCAGAATGGCAGGCAGCATTTGATAAGTACCAGGACATCGCCCAATTCAAATATGTTAACAGCCACTTCGAGCTCAGCGATTTTCAATTTATATATTTCTGGGAATGGTTCCACCGTCTGTGGGCCAGGCTACTGGGTGTAGTGTTTGCCATTGGCTTCATATACTTCCTGTCTAAAAAATATTTTGATAAAGGGATGATACTGCCATTCGTCATTCTCTTTATACTGGGCGCTGCACAAGGTGCCATAGGCTGGATAATGGTAGCCAGCGGTCTGAATGATACCGACCTGTATGTAAATCATATAAAACTGGCACTGCACTTTATGGCAGCACTGCTACTGCTATGCTACACGCTATGGTTTGCCCTGAAGTTATTGGTACCTGAAAGCGCTATTGTATATAATACGCGACTGAAAAACTTTACACTCATTATAACCATGTTGCTCTGTGTGCAACTGGTATATGGTGCATTTATGTCGGGCTTGAAAGCAGCAATGGCGGCGGCTACATGGCCCACTATCAACGGCGCATGGATACCCGATAGGTTGATGGTGCAAAGCTTTATCAACCATCCTATCAATGTACACTTCATGCACCGCCAACTGGCCTACCTGTTGTTCACGCTTATCATGTTCTGGTTTGGCAATGCTACCAAACATGGCAAGAACCAACCAGGTAGCCTGCTGAACAAGGCACGCATATGGCCATTCATACTGGTGATAACACAGGTATTGCTGGGTATCATTACCGTGTTAAGCGCTCCACGCATCGTGCTGGGTAAGTTTGGCATGTATGAAATGTTGGCAGAAACACACCAGGTGGTAGCCATGTTCCTGTTGATGGCGCTGGTAGTAAATATATATGGCCTGCGTAGCAAACGCACTGCAGCTTAGCATTTTACAATAACAATACATTATTAATACTGCAAAGGCGGAAAGTTTTTGTATCTTAATAAATAGAAACAGCTTTCCGGCATGCACACCATCATCCATAGCATTTTCAGGTTTTTACCTGTGCAGCTTCTATTGCTGCACTTTCGTAAATACCAGTTGCTATTGGTATTCTGGTTTATCCTGTTTACCACCATCACAGGAAATTTTGCAGCAGCATTCGGCGCATCATCCTTGTTTCTGGCACCTGAATATTTAGGGGAGATAAACTTTTTCAGTATGCTATTGCTGGGTGGTGCTACTGCTGTATTTATCATGGCATGGCATATTACCACCTTCATCATTCACAGCACACGCATACCATTTCTGGGTGCTACCCGCCATGCCTTTATAAAGTATTGCATCAACAATTCAATACTGCCATTAGCATTTCTCATTTTCTACTCCATCATAGCCATCCGTTTTCAATGGCAGAATGAATATGCAAAAGGCATCGAGGTATTGCGCTTCCAGCTTGGGTTTTACCTTGGCTTCCTGCTGATCATCATTATATCATTCGCCTATTTTTTTCGTGTGGACCGCGACCTGCTGAAAGTAGTACTATCGCGCATCACCAACCCCGCACGTATTCGCGAGATCATACCTTATGACAGCCTGGATTATGATATAGACATTGTGCGTGCCGAAACTTTTATTACCGGCAGGCTGCGCATCGGCAAATGTTCGGAGCTTGAGCCTTATGCACCAAGGCTGATGCAAACCGTATTGCGCAAGCATCACCGCAATGCTATTACGGCTACCATCTTTGCTTTATTTGTTTTGTTACTATCCGGCATATTTATGGAAGACCCGCGCTTGAGGGTACCTGCCGGTTCCGGCTTCCTCATATTGTTTTCCATCATCATGGGCATTGTAGGCGCTGTAAAATATTTCCTGCGCAGCTGGGAAATGCTGGGGTGGATATGCATTATGCTGTTGCTATCGCTACTGGTGAAGTATAAAATATTCGACTTCCGCAGCATAGCTTATGGCATGGACTATAAAACGCGGGCCGATAAACGTCCCGATTATAACTATGATTACCTGTCTAAAATATTCACCCGCAGGCGTTATGATGAAGACAAGCAAAGAGAGATAGCCCGTCTGGATGCATGGAAGCAAAAAAATATGAAAGATGGCAAGCAACCACCATTGGTTATTGTAAGCCTGAGCGGTGGTGGCTCACGTGCAGCCTATTGGGGCTTTCGTTCGCTGCAATATATAGACAGTGCGACACACGGAAAACTCTTTAAGAATACGGTACTGATAACGGGTGCATCCGGCGGCATGTTGGGTGGTGCTTACTGGCGCGAGCTGCACAACCTGTATAGCCAGGGCAACATCAAAAATCCGTACTTGCCGGCGTATCAGGATAACATAGGCAAAGACCTGCTGAATGCTATTATTTACTCCTTTGCCAGTGTAGACCTGATATCGCCCTTCAATAAAATATCGGTATCGGGTTATTCCTATACCAAAGACCGTGGCTATGCCATGGAGCAGGAACTGATAAGCAATACCAATGGCATGCTGGATAAAAAGCTGGAAGATTACCGCAGCCGCGAAGCCAGTGCCGATGTGCCTATGATGATAGTAAATGCCACTATTGTAAATGATGGAAGAAGGCTGATGATGGCTGCCCAACCGGTAGCTTATTTAACACAACCCGCACTGGGTGTACAGGATAGCAGCTATACGCCTATCGATGCGGTAGACTTTGCTGCTTTCTTTCAAAACCAGAACCCCTATAACCTGCGCCTTACTACCGCACTGCGTATGAATGCCACATTCCCTTACATATTGCCGGTAGTAAAACTGCCTTCAAAACCGGAAATGAATATTATGGATGCAGGGCTACGCGATAATTTTGGCATAGAGACAGCTGTGCGTTACCTGAGTGTAATGCGCGACTGGCTGCAGCAAAACACGCGCGATGTGATACTGCTACAAATACGAGATACACGTGAGCACGAGATATTTCCGGCAACAGATATGAATACAATGGGCAAAATGATGGCAGACCCCGTGTTTGTGATACAAACCAAATGGGAATCTTTCCAATCCTACTATCATGGCTACCTGAAAGACTATGCCGAGCAGAATTTTAAAGGCAAACTGCATGTAGTGAATATGCAATACATACCGCAGTTCTCTGAAAAAACAGCAGCGCTTAATTTCCACCTGACAGCACGCGAGAAATCAGACCTTGCACATTCCATCAACCATCCGCAAAACAAAGCTGCAACAGATAGCATTATCCGGGTTATTAACGGAGAGTAGCTGATAATCGCTACTTTTGATGCGATTCGCTCTACAATGAAGGTTACAGGTTTCAGTTTCATCCGTAATGCTATACAATACGATTACCCGATAAAAGAGGCTATCTTATCTATACTGCCGCTGTGCGATGCATTTGTGATAGCCGTAGGCAAATCGGAAGACGGCACGCTGGACATGATACGCAGCATAGCCCCCGATAAGATACGTATAGTAGAAACCGAATGGGATGATAACCTGCGCACAGGTGGCCGTGTACTGGCCGAAGAAACCAACAAAGCCTTTCGTGCGATAGATGATGATACCGACTGGTGTTTTTATATACAAGGCGATGAAATTGTGCATGAAAAATATCATGCAGCCATAAAGGAAGGTATGCTGCGCTGGAAGGATGATAAACGTGTAGATGGACTGCTATTCAAGTACCTGCATTTCTATGGCTCTTACGATTATACAGGCACATCCAGCAGGTGGTATCCGAATGAGATACGCATCATACGCAATGATAAAAGCATCTATTCCTATCGCGATGCGCAGGGCTTCAGAAAAGGTAATGATGAAAAGCTGCGCGTAAAGCCACTGGATGCTTATGTATATCACTACGGATGGGTGAAGGAGCCCGAAGCTATGCAGCGCAAGCAAGAGATCTTTCATAAGCTATGGCACGATGATGAATGGGTATCGAAGCATGTAGCCCGAGCAGATGCATATGATTACACTAAAGACATTGATGCCCTGACACGCTTTACCGACACGCATCCTGCAGTGATGCAGGAGCGTATCAGACAAAAGAATTGGAAGTTTGATTATGATATTTCTTTCAACCACATTTCATTCAAAGAGCGAATGAAAGCCATGGCAAAAGATGTGCTGGGCCTCGATTTCAGCCATCGCAATTACAAGTTGCTGTAATTAACGTATCACGTCTTCTACCCTGTGGTCCAGGAATCTTTCTGCTTTCATCAGGTCGGTATGCAGCAATCTATCTTTAGGCATCATATCCACTTCAGAACGGAAGGCTGCAAATACTTTTTCCAGCATAGGCGATGTTTGCTTTGGCCTGCGCAGGTCTATAGCCTGTGTTGCTGTCAGCAGTTCTATGCCTAAAACCCTTTGTACATTCTGTATCACACGGCGCAGCTTGGTAGCAGCATTAGCACCCATGCTCACATGGTCTTCCTGGCCGTTACTGCTCACAATGCTATCTACAGATGCTGGTGTACATAGCTGCTTGTTCTGGCTAACGATAGCCGCAGCAGTATATTGCGCTATCATAAAGCCACTGTTGAGCCCCGCATCCGGTGCCAGGAATGGTGGTAAGCCGCGCTGCCCGCTTATCAGCAGGTAGGTACGGCGTTCAGATATATTGGCCAGTTCAGACATAGCAATGGCCAGAAAATCAAGGTTCAGTGCCAATGGCTGCCCGTGGAAGTTACCACCACTCATAATGGCATCCTCATCGTGAAACACAATGGGGTTATCAGTTACCGAATTAATTTCTGTTTCTACCACATGGCGCACGTTATCTATCACATCTTTGGTAGCGCCATGCACCTGTGGCATGCAGCGGAAAGAATATGGGTCTTGCACCTGCTCTTTCTGAATGCCCTGTATCTCGCTATCCTTCAGCAGTTCCAGTATGCGCCTGGCCGTTTCTATCTGCCCTTTGTGCGGGCGTATGCGGTGGATAGGATGTTTGAACGGTTCATCTTTAGCCATATAGCCATCTGCCGACAAAGCACCAATAACATCGGCCCATGCAGAAAGCCTTTGTGCGGCTATCAACGACCATGATGCATAACTGCTCATGAACTGTGTGCCATTCAGCAAGGCCAGGCCTTCCTTTGCAGCCAGCGGCATAGGCTCCAGCCCCAGTTCATTCAGCACATCCATCGTTTCCCTTACCTCTCCTTTATAGCGCACCTGTCCCATACCGAATATGGGCAGGCTCAGGTGTGCCAGCGGTGCCAGGTCGCCCGAAGCGCCCAGTGAGCCTTGTTCATATACTATTGGTGTAATATGCAGGTTGTAATAGTCTATCAGCCTTTGAACGATGGCGGGACGCACACCGCTATACCCTTTACTCAGTCCCTGTACTTTCAGCAGCAACATCAGGCGCACTATTTCTTCAGGTACTTCATCGCCCATGCCGCATGCGTGGGAACATACAAGGTTTTCCTGCAATTGGGATAATTCATCCGGCTCTACCCTCACGTTGCACAACGACCCGAAGCCTGTATTGATACCGTAGTAGGTATCTCCCTTCTTCAGTATCTGGTCGAGATAGAGTCTGTTTCGCGCTACGCGCTTTAAGGATTCTGCCGAAAAGATGAGGTTATTTACATCTCCGCGGCTTAAAAAATCAATCGACAAGTGCTCCGGTAATTCCATAAAAGTGGCGCAAAAATAATTTTTTGTGAATAATGATTGAGTTTTTAGTCGTCCAGGTCCCCTTTTATTATATCTACCATATCAGCCTCCATACTTGTTTGTACAGATTCGACTATACGTCCGGCCTCTTTATTGTCTTTCATTAATATGATAGTAGGTACCAACTTTATAGCATACGTTTTTTCTTCGCCATTCTTTGCTGTTTTAGCCCTGTCTACACCATACATGGTTAACCGCTGCACAGGATACTTCGCCTGCGTCAATACAGCATGCAGCTTAGGCAGCAGGCTTTTTGAGTCGCTGCACCATGTGCCCATAAAAACTATAAGGTGGTATTGTGATAAGTGCTGCTGCAGGTAGCTTATCTGTGCAGCATCGGCTTTGTAGTTCTCTTTATGACCCAACCAGTCGAAACCGGTTTCTTTTTCAAGGTCTCCGAAATTTATCTTGCCTTTATACACCGTCGAGTTATCTTCTGTATCAGTAGATATATCGAAATCTTTTTGTGCGTAGCTGGTAATGCTTATACTCATGATCAGTGCAAAAAGGATAAATTTCATTTGTTACGTCAGGTCAAATTGTTTCTGATTTGTAATAGTTTGTTTCGCAGTTGTAATAGAGATTTCCTCAGGTCTACGGTTTGGAACGCGGCCTTCTTACTGCTCTTCATTTTGGCCTTCGCACCGTTTATGGTAAAACCCATCTCCTTTACCAGTTGGTAAATGGTATTAATCTCCCGCACATTTTCAGGTGTGTACAGCCTATCGCCTTTGCGGGTAGTACGCACCTTCATTTCAAATTCTTTCGTCCAAAACCTGATATTGGATGTATTGACTTTGAATAAAGTAGCTACTTCGCCTATGGTATAGTATTGCTTGTCGCCCGCCCAGCCATTC